>JABHTA010000094.1 GCA_018669945.1 Flavobacteriales bacterium | reverse complement strand
TATTTAAATGGTTCTAGTTTCCCTATATCATTTCCCACTGTCTTTTTTATGGTTTAATACGAATATTATATTTTTCCCTATTTGTATTGCCTCTAAACTCAATGGGCATTGAAGCTTTCTCCAAATAATAAAATGATATCAGAATCCAAATTAATTGTTGAACATAATTGCGATAATAACCCCCAAATACCTTGCAACCTTACAAAACCTAAAAAACACAAAATAGAAGGATCGGATACAATTACCACTCCAAATTATATGCCTTCATATAGTGGTAGTGGTTATTGATTTGGTTTTTCCTTCTTAGGCACTACTAACAAAATCTTTTGAAGGTGTCACCATAAAATGTAGACGCTAGATGCATCCGGCAATATGGCAGAAACTGGCTGCGATAAGTGAGAGTTGTTATCGAAATAAGTATAATAATTGTTTCTGCGGATGTTTCTCTAATATTATCTCAAATTCCTGAAAAGAAGGTTTTCGAATATTAAAACTCTACGACTCATTTTGAGCGACCAGCTTTCAATAGATATTTCAAGCTTAAAAGGTTGTATTAAATCAGTAGATACTATTCTAATCTGCGAAGTTTTGAATGAAGCGACTTATGTTAATTATCATAAAAAGAAGATCGCTTTTTTATTTTCTGCTATGCGTCACTTTGCAAGAGAACTTCAAGAGAACGGATATAGGGTTTCATATATAAAGCTCGAAGATAACCAAAACTCAGGGGTTTTAAAAAATGAAATTACACGCGCACTAAAACAGCATAAATACGACCAGATTGTCGTTACACACCCGGGAGAATATCGGGTAAAAGAGGATATAAAAAGCTGGGCAACTGATTTTTCAATCTCAATAGAAATTAGAGCGGATGATCGGTTTTTATGTTCTACTGAAGAATTTTTAATTTGGGCTAAACCGAAAAAGCATTTGCGGATGGAGTATTTCTATAGAGAAATGCGTAAAAAATACAGTTTGTTGATGGAAGGAAATAAGCCCATAGGTGGCCAATGGAATTACGATCTTAAAAATCGTAAACCACCGAAAGAAAACCTTCGCATTCCTGAGCCCTACCATAATGAACTCGATGATATTACGCGTGATGTGATATCACTGGTTTCTGAACGCTTTTTAAGTCACTTTGGTGATTTGGAGCCATTCTATTTTGGTGTTACACGTCAACAGGCAATAGATGCACTTAATTTATTTATATTACAACGTCTACCTAATTTTGGTGATTATCAGGATGCGATGATCGAAGGCGAACCATGGATGTATCATTCACATATTAGCTGTTATCTTAACTGTGGTTTGCTTTTGCCACTAGAATGCGTGAAAGCAGCAGAACAGGCTTACCAACTTGGAAAAGCACCACTCAATGCAGTTGAAGGTTTTATCCGTCAGATTATTGGATGGAGAGAGTATGTGCGTGGTGTTTACTGGCTGAATATGCCTGAGTATGCCAATAAAAACTTTTTTGAGACCAAACATAATCTTCCGGAATTTTACTGGACAGCAGATACAGAAATGAATTGCTTGCGTCAATGTGTGTTAGAGACAAAAAAAAATGCCTATGCACACCATATCCAACGCCTGATGGTTTTAGGAAACTTTGCTCTTATAGCTGGACTTGATACAGCTCAGGTTAATGAGTGGTTTTTGATTGTATACGTAGACGCATATGAATGGGTAGAGCTTCCAAATGTCTCTGGTATGATTCTCTTTGCAGATGGTGGATATCTTGCAAGTAAACCTTACGCAGCTAGTGGAAGTTATATCAATAAAATGTCAGATTATTGCAAGAACTGTATTTATAAAGTTAGCAAGAAAAATGGCGAAGATGCTTGTCCATTCAATTATTTATACTGGGATTTTCTAGTTCGTAACAGAGATAAGTTAGAATCGAATCATCGCATCGGTATGATGTACAAAATATATGAACGCATGGGTGAAGATAAAAAGAAAGCAATTGCCGATGACAGTAAGCATTTTCTAAAATCTATATATGATTAAGAAAGCTGACTTACCAACCAAGATATGTCAGGTGTGTCAACGACCATTCAGTTGGCGAAAAAAATGGAAAAAAGTTTGGACTCAGGTAAAATATTGCTCCAAATTCTGTGCTCGAAAAAAATAGATGATGTGTAATAGTAGCCACTTAAGCTCTGGTAAATTATCTTTAATGTAAGACTCAGCTTGATAAGCAAGGTGCAGATATTTGAAGCATTAGGCAATACGTCATTTCAATCATTTCACTAATGTTATTTATACGTTTAATCATGGAAGTATCTCCTTGCCTTCCCAGGAAAAACATTTGCCACTTTGCTCTGGTATCAGACTTTCTAAGACTTCTAAAAGCTTTTGTGCAGAGTATTCAGGTGTAAATAGTTTGCCATCAGGCACATATTTCTTAAAAGGCTTAGATAAACTACTGTCTACTGTTCCTGGGTCAAGACCAACAATGACCGCCTGCTTATTACGCCTACCAATTTCAATAGCTGCATTTTTGATAACCATATTTAGTGCTGCTTTTGACGTTCGGTAGGCATACCACCCACCGAGCTGATTACCCGAGGTGCTGCCATTTTTTGCAGATAGTGCAGCAAATATAGATGGGTAGTCTCTATTTAACTTAGGCAAGAAGTGCTTTGCTATAAGCGCGGGTGTGATTGTATTTACTTTAAATAGGTGATGAAACTTTTCTGCTGATAATTCTTTGAGGGTTTTCTCTGGCATAATATTTCCGTCATGGAGTATTCCAACTGCGACAATCACAAGATCAAGCGGTCCATCCTTTGAGGCAAGGTCGGCGGCTGCGATAATTGATTCCTCGTTCGAATAATCAATGAAATGCTCACCAGTACGCGAAAATGCATACAGGTTGGCGACTGGATATTTATCAACTATGATCTTTGTAAATGCACTTCCAATTGCTCCTGAAGCTCCTATCACAGCAATATTTTTGGGCCTTATATTATTCATAACACACACTCTTTCATTGTATTGATAAGGTTATAAGCCGATGTAAATGCTCCTTCGATACGTCCACCAAGGCACCAGTCACCACACGCAGCAAGTTTTAGATCTGGATCTAAAAATATTTGACAATATTCACGTTTGGCATTATTCGCATATCGCCAACCATGAATGTTTTGATAATCAGCAATACTGACATCATGGCCAATAACATTGCTAGTTTCATTCATGAGATGCTGCATAACAGTTTTTCGATCATCATTAATATGGGCTTCTGAATACTCCTCCGAGGAATGCACAATCAATGTAAATCGAGCCGCTCGTCGCGGTTTATGACTGTTCACCGCGATCCAGCTTATATCAGAATTTATGACATGTGCAGCCTCAAATTCGAGTGGAAGTTTTTCAGTAAAACCCAGCATAAGCGAAAAACAGGCAAGCATTTTTATGTCTTTGATATGATCGTAATACTTGAATGTTTTGGGTAGAAACTCTGTCGCTTGTGTTGCTGGTACAGTGGAAATAACCCAGTCAAAGTTATTATAAAGCTGACCGCTCTTATCTGTAAGCTGCCATGTGTCATCACGTTTTATTGATATAACCCTTGTGTTGATATGGACATTCAATCCTTCAGCCATATGTTTGGCGATTTTGTTCATACTCGGTACACCAACATAACGAGGTTCGTCATCTATCCATTTTTTACGTTCGATAATTTGATCACCATCAAACTTTACATAGCGGGCATTCCAGCGTTCAATAATACCTTCGCTGATGAGTGGCTGAATGAAATCGTGGAAAACTTTTGTTCTGGCAGTAAAATATTGCGCGCCATGATCAAAGAAGTAGATCCCGGCACGCCTTGTTGACATTCGACCACTCACGCCAAGCTTTTTTAAAAAGAGTGATCTTGGCGCGATCTTTTAAAAAATGAGCAACTGATAAACCGCATAAGCCCGTTCCAATAATAGCGATTTTTGTCATGTTACAATTCCTGCATAAAAGTATGGTGAATGTGAAAAGTTTATTAGTGTTTTAGCGTGATTGTAGTGGATATTTATCAACGTTATTCCATGGGTAAGGATGGGATATTAAATTATTTGGTTATAGTTATATTTTAATTAAGAGTTAATATTAAAATTAACCCAAACATAAATCCAAGAGGGAGTGTGGTAATCCAAGCTAAAATAATATGTGACAGAACTTTGAGGTCAATATTTTTATTTGAAATTCCGATTCCAAAGATAGAGCCACAAGAAACTTGAGTCGTTGAAACAGGAACTCCAAGTCTGCTGGCTAACAATACCATTAGGCCCGTAACTAGATTGGCTGTAAACGCCTGCCCAGGATTCATCTGGGTTACTTTTTCCCCCATAGTCACAGCAATTCTCTTAGAGTGAACTAATCCCCCGATTGCTATAGCAATGCTAACCACGATAATTGTAATATTTAAATCAAAACTTGAACCAATAAGCAAAAGAGCTACAATTTTTGGTGTGTCATTTAATCCTCTTGAAAAACAGACAAGCCCACTGCTTA
>JABHTA010000024.1 GCA_018669945.1 Flavobacteriales bacterium | reverse complement strand
CCACAAATAACCTGGCTGTTTTCGCCTAAGCATTTGCTGAGCTTTTGCAGTTGTAAACGGAATAAATCAAGCGATTTAGGAACCTTAACTATAGCGATTTCAACTTCATGATTTATTTTGTCAAGAGGAAAAATGATATTTTGCTCAATAATGGCAATGTTGTTGTCTAACATATTTTGTCTCAACGCCTTTTCCTGACTTTTATAATTGACTATCGAAATCGGTGAAAACTTATGAAAACGGCAAGCTAAATAACCAAATCTGTCGTTCAGTAAAACAGGAGCTCGGAGGGCAATATTCTCTGTTTCGATGTATTTTTCTATGAGTTCGTCTGCAGCGCTAAAAGAACGAAGAGACTTATTTTCGCTCTTTGGATATCTCCTTATAATTAATTGATTCGGCATTTTCATTCTGCAAAGGTAGGTTACTCTCCTATATCCTCATTCCAGAGTTCTGGTTTTTCTAAAATAAAATTCTCCATCATTTCAATGCACTCTGCATTGTTGAGGTCGATAACTTCAACACCATGGCTTTCCATAAAATCTCTTGCGCCATCAAATGTTTTAGATTCCCCTACCATTACTTTCGGAATCTTAAACTGAACAATTGTTCCAGCGCACATATAACAAGGCATAAGTGTTGAGTAAATAACGGTGTTTTTGTAATTCCCTATTCTTCCAGCATTATTTAAACAGTCCATTTCACCATGCAATATTGGGTTGAGTTCTTGTACTCTTTTGTTGCGACCTTTGGCTACTAATTGTCCATCTTTTACTAAAACAGATCCAATAGGTATTCCACCTTCGGCCAAACCTTCTTTGGCTTCTTGAATGGCAAGTTGCATGAATTTGTCTATCATTTTAGAGGTTTAGTTAGCAGTACGAAGAGGCATAAAAACAATTATATTCGGTTTTCTAAGATTAGTGTTTAGAATAATTGAAGAAACCGCTTCATTTTTCAAATTTACAACATTCATCAAAACAAAAAGCCCCGCTTCGCAGCAGGGCCTGACTATATATTTAGAAAGTTTTAGTTATTCTACTTCTTCTATTTCATTCTCATCTTTAACCTCACAAATACAAGATGCTTTTTTCTTCTTGTGGTCTTTTTTGCCTTTGTGCTTGCCTTTTTTATGATGTTTCTTGCCCTTATAATCATCGTTAGAATAATAGTCATCACGCTCTTCTTTAGAATAGTCTTTTATGAATGAACCATCGGTATCAAACATAGCGAACATATTAATATCATTTTGTACGAATGCAGCTGTATAACCTTTTTCGTCTTGATTAAACCACACATCTACTGAAGAATTTGAATAACGATCAGTGAAAGAATTTTTGACTTCATTCGGTATAAAATCAGGGCTTACAGTTTCACAATAAGTATCTTCTTTTTCACAGTCACCGAATTTCTTGCAAGAAACAAGGGTTCCCATAGCCATTACTAGTATCAATAATTTTTTCATTATAACGATTTTAGTTTGTTTAAAACAATGAGATTACCTCACAAGATATAAATATAAGAAATTATTTCGTTCTCGCTCCAGATTTGTCCTTTTTAACTGTGTCAAATGCCATACTTGGCTCAGGGACATAATGCCCTTTACCTCCGGCCCTATCGTCATTCCACGTATTAGGAATTCTGTCAGATTCAGTTAACTCATCCCAAGTTTCATGTTGGGTTCCATCATCGAATTGTTGCATAGTAATGCAATCTTCAACGGGGCAAACTAAAGAACACAAGTTGCATCCAACACAATTTTCTTCTATAATACTCGGGATTCGACTCCCGTCAGTAGGTAGTGCAATAGCTTGATGAGCACCATCGTCACAAGCGATGTAACATA
This sequence comes from Flavobacteriales bacterium, assembly GCA_018669945.1. Lineage (GTDB taxonomy): Bacteria > Bacteroidota > Bacteroidia > Flavobacteriales_G > NORP312 > NORP312. The sequence continues at coordinate 1,108 of JABHTA010000024.1, read as the reverse complement.
AATCACATCCAATACATTTGTCTTCATTGATCTTGGCTTTTACATCATATTTCAGATTAAGGTTTTTCCATTCTGTAATGTTCGGTAATGCCTTTCCAGCAAAATCATAAATTGTGCTGTAACCCTTGTCATCCATAAATTTGATAAGGCCTGCTTCCATTTCTCTCACAATTCCAAAACCGTAATGCATAGCAGAAGTACACACCTGAACAGATGTAGCTCCTAATAGAATAAATTCAACCACATCTCTCCACGTTTCAATACCACCTATACCACTAATCGGTGTGTCTTTGATTAAGGGGTGCTGTTTTAGATCTTTAAGCATGTGCATTGCAATAGGCTTAACAGCTGGGCCACAGTAACCACCATTGGATCCTTTTCCATCAACAACTGGATATGGAGCATAAGTGTCTAGATCGATTCCTACAATACTCTTGACCGTATTAATTAATGAAATCGCATCAGTATTGGCTTCTACAGCAGCTAGCCCTGGATCAGTAATGTGAGAAATGTTGGGAGATAACTTGGTAATTACCGGAATGTTTGCAGCATCCATAACCCATTCTACAATAGCTTTTAATGCTACAGGGTCTTGACCTACAGCCGACCCCATACCTCTTTCACACATTCCATGTGGACAGCCGAAGTTTAGTTCAATTCCTTTTGCGCCAGCATCTTCAACTTGCTTGATAATGTCAATCCATTCTTCTCTTGTGTCAACCATCAAAGAAGCGATAGTTGCATGGTCTGGGAATCTCTTTGTTACCTCTCGCATTTCGCGGAGGTTATCTTCTAAAGGTCTATCACTGATTAGCTCAATATTGCTAAAACCAGCCATTCTTGTATCACGATAATTGGTAGCTCCATATCTACTCGATACATTGATTGTAGGGATCCCTAAAGTTTTCCAAACAGCGCCACCCCATCCAGCATCGTATGCTTTCGTTATTTGGTAACCAGAGTTTGTTGGTGGAGCAGAAGCTAACCAAAATGGATTCGGAGCTTTTATTCCTGCAAAGTTTACTGATAAATCTGCCATTTTTATTTTGTTAAGTATTCATGAATTCCATTTGCGGCTAACTTACCATCATAAGCAGCGTTAACAACT
>JABHTA010000142.1 GCA_018669945.1 Flavobacteriales bacterium | reverse complement strand
TGGAAACACGAGTAGCTGCACACAGGATGTTAACGTGACCGATATTGAAGCGCCTTCTATTACTTGTGCTCCTGATGTTTCTGTCAATACCGATGCAGGTGTCTGTGAAGCACAAACTACTGTTACAGGGCCGGCTACTTCAGATAATTGCTCGGTTGCCTCTGTGGTAAATGACTACAACGGAACTTCAGATGCATCTGATGTATATCCATTAGGAACAACGACAATCACTTGGACTGTTACAGACGGTTCTGGAAACACGAGTAGCTGCGCACAGGATGTTAACGTGACCGATATTGAAGCACCAATTATCGATTGCCCAATAGATATAGTGCTATCAGAATGTACTCCAACTGCTAGCTGGTCTTTATTTGCTACTGATAATTGTGGTGTTTCATCTATCTCAACTGATATACCAAGCGGGTCAACATTTGTAGAAGGAACAACTACTATTATTACTGTTACCGCTATTGACAATTCTGGTAATGTGACCAATTGTACATTTTCTGTAACTAGAGATTCAGATCTTGTACCAGTAGCAGTAGCTAATCCGGTACTTTGTTTTGGAGATACAACAGCTGTTACAGTTTCAGCAACCGGCGGTTCCGCTCCATACACCGGAACTGGTTCTTATTCTGAAGTTGCAGGAACCTATACTTATGTCGTAGTAGATTCAAAAGGTTGTTCTGAAACAATTAGTATAACTATTGATGAGCCAACTCAATTAGAAGTAGCTATTAGTGGTTGTGCTGTTGTTTATGAAGGAGTCGGTATCGAATATGCTTGTGCTACGATAAATGGATCTGCTGCTGGTGGAACTTCTGGTTATAGTTATGATTGGACGACTTCGGAAACTACGGCTTCTGTGATTGTTTGCCCAGATACTACATCTACGTATACATTTGAAACAACGGATGCTAACGGATGCGCAGCTTCTGCTGATTGGACAGTTGATGTAATTGACATCTCTTGTACTAAAAATGGTGGTTCTAGTTCACATTCACATTCACATTCACATTCGTCAAACTCACATTCAGGGAGTAGTTCTTCATCTCCAGTTAGTTCTGGAATCAGTTATCCAAGTAATTTGAGTGGTTATAGCTGTTCTTCTTCTAACTCTGGAAGTGGGTCAGGGAGTGGATCAAGTTCTTCTTCAAACTCGCATTCGAAATCGAAATCTGGAAGCAAATCATCGAAATCTGGAAGCGGGTCATCTTGTCATTCTCATTATTCGCACATAAGTCACCAGATTTCTGGTTACAGCAGTGCTAGTGGGTCTGCATGTCATTCACATTCTCATGGTCACAGTGGAAGCAACAAAGACGAAGTTAAAATGTGTCTTAATGGAGTTACTTATTGTGTAAAAGTTAAACACGTTCAGAAAAGATTGAATTGTGGTTATACTTTAGGGGCTTGTGATGAGCAACAAACAGAAGCTTGTAACAATATTTATCCTGCAGATACATCAATATCTTGTGTTTGTTCGGGTAAACTAGTTAGCTTAACTGTAAGATATATTGGTGCTTCTAACCAAGATATCAATGTTAATGCTAAGAAATGTAATGTTCCTCTTTTGAGCCTAAGTAGTGTTACAACTGGCGATGTGTTTACAGTGGATGCATCAGCTGGCGGTTTATCTTACCTTAGAAAAGAAACGTACTTTGAACTTGCAGGAACTAATTTTGGTAAAATTGAAGTCCCTACTAACTGTTGTGAAAACCCAGTGGGAAAAGTATTCTTCCCGTTTGAAATTATTGGATGGACTGATACTGATGGAAATGCATGTACTGATGCTTCTGCAAGAAAAGGCGGTCAAGACATTACTGATCGTTCAGCAAGCGAGAGTAATACTTCAATTTTAGGTACTACTCCAGCTGCTTTACTTAGCACTAGTCCAAATCCGTTAGAACGTTCGACTAACTTTAGCTTCTCTATTCCAGAAACGGAAACAGCGAAATTAGAGGTAATTAATCTTAATGGTGAAAGCTCAGTGTTATTCTCAGGCAAAGTGCAAGGAGGAGTAGATAACAATATAGCTTTTGACGCTTCTAACCTAGCGAGTGGTATATACTTTGTACAACTTAGCACTTCAACGCTAAATGTTAGAAACAAAATTATTATTATTAAATAAATAGGAGTAATCAATGTTATAGTTAAAAGTCCTCCGATTTTTCGGGGGACTTTTTATTAATATAGTGAAGCAATTTATAGACCTTAAATATTAATTAATTATTTAAATTATCGCTGTAGAGAACAGATAGTCAGTTTTTTATTGTGTGGATATTTCTTTATCTTTATTGTTTAAAAATTAATTGTAAGTTTGATATAACAAAATAGTCAGTATGCATAAAATGTGTTTTTGACTTAAATTGATATAAAATTTCATATATGAAAAAATTAATACTCGCATTTTTATCTGTTTTATTATTTTCTCAATTATCAATTGCGCAAACACAATTTGCTGATATAACTGTAACCGTACAAAGTGTTACTCATCTCAATCAGTGCGGCTGTGGTGACCAAGGATTCTTTCAGTGTGGAATTGCAAGTTCTCAACCAGATCCAAGATGGAATGTTAGATCTAGACTTTTCGGAGGAGCGTTTTCTGCTACTACTTTTATAGATATTGATGATCAAGATTGCGGTACAACGTCTAGATCAGACAATTTAGCTACTTATCTCTCGTCATGTGATGATCAATTAGTAATTGAAGTTGAAAGTTGGGAAGATGATGATAGTCCTTCGAATACTTTTAATGGAGTTGATGATAATCATTCAGGTACTGAAACATTTTCTATATTTTATCAAAATGACCCTACAAGTTCATTAAATACTTATACATTAACACTGTCAAATAATTGGCGAGTAGAAATAGGTGTTGTTTGGACAGTAGCTTCAATTGTAGGGGCGCCATCTATAAGTGGAACAACCGCACTTTGCTCAGGCGACAATCTTTCACTCACTGCTTTTGACCCTCTTGCATCAAACTACAATTGGTATAATGTACCTTCTGGCGGTACTCCAATTTCAACAGGTGCAAATTTAAATATTGGAAACGTAACGGCTAATGTCTCTTATTATGCTGCTGGTTCTATTGGCGCTTGTGAAGGGCCAAGGACTCAGGTAAACGTTACTGCAGAAAATCCTCCAAACGCTGGAGCTGGAACAAATACAACCATTTGTGATTCTCAGAATGCTTTTGATCTATTTTCTACACTTATTGGTAATGACGCAGGTGGAACATGGAATGATGATGATGCTACTGGTGCATTAACGGGGAGTTCTTTTGATGCTACTAGCTTAGGGGGTGGTTCCTATGATTTTACTTATACTGTGTTTGGAAGTGTTTGTCCAGATGATCTTGAAACTGTTACTATTACTGTAGAGCAGTCTTTAACTGCTGGTACTGGAACAAATACAACCATTTGTGATTCGCAGAATGCTTTTGATCTATTTTCTACACTTAGTGGTAATGACCTAGGTGGAACATGGAATGACGATGATGGTACTGGTGCTTTATCTGGGAATTTTCTAAATGCTACTTTAATATCAGCTGCAGATTATGATTTCACTTATACTGTATTTGGAACAGCTTGTCCAGACAACTCTGAAACCGTTACAATAACTATTGAAGAAATTTCTACTGACCCCAGCTCTTTAACACCTTCAATTACTAGCATATGCGGTACAGGAGGAACGGTTGATTTAACAATTAATGGCGGTTCGTTGGGAACAGGGGCATCTTGGGAGTGGTATGATGGCGATCCAAATGGTGGCGGTACATTTTTAACTTCAACAGGTGCTACAGCTTTGATAACCGGATTGGCTATTACCACAACGACCAACTACTTTGTTAGAGCAGAGGGAGGATTCTGTGGGAATTCTAATACGGTCGATGTTTCAGTCGTTGTTAGCTCATCAAATACCGCCCCATCTGGTGTTACTGTCACAAGTTCAACAATCTGTTCAGGTAATACTACCGACTTAACGGTAATTGGTGGGGTTTTGGGGTCAGGAGCGAGCTGGATATGGTATGATACCGATCCGACGGTTGGTTCTCCAGTATCGCTTTTTGCTTCTTCTAGCGCTTCCTATTTAGGCGCTGCACCATCAACCACAACAACTTATTTTGTTAGAGCGGAAGGTTGCGATACAACAATTGCAGAGCAAACAACAATTACAGTTGTACCTCCTTCGGTTGCGGCTTCAGGAATTAATGCCACGCAGACTTCTTTCTGCTCAGGTGGTGGATCTACTTTATCAATACAAGGGGGAACACTTGGAGCGGGAGCTACTTGGGAGTGGTACGAAGGTGGTTGTGGTGCCGGAAGTTCAATAGCTTCAGGCACATCAATAAATGTTTCTCCAACTGCGGCAACTTCATATTATGTAAGAGCAGAGGGAGGCTGTAATGGAAATACTGCTTGCGTAAATATTGCTATATCTATTGATGTTCCTTCTACAGACCCTGTTTCTATTACTTCTGCAAACACTGATTTATGTCTCGGAGAAACTACTGTTCTAAATGTTTCAGGAGGAACTTTAGGAACAGGAGCCCAGTGGGAATGGTATCAAGGATCTTGTGGGGGAATATCTGTTGGGCAAGGTAGTTCAATAAGTGTTTCACCCTCTAGTAGCACAACGTATTACGTTAGGGCTGAGGGAGCTTGTGGAAATACAGTTTGTGTTAATATTCCTATTTCTGTTGGTGTTGGAGCTTCTGATCCAACAGCTGTAAATGTTATTCAGAATAATATTTGTCCTGGAGATATAGCTCAAGTTTATGTTACTGGTGCTGCTCTAGCTGCTGATTATACTTGGGTTTGGTATACCGGATCTTGCGGTGCAGTTACAGTTGGTATTGGAGATACGTTAGAAGTTACCCCTTTGGCAACAACAGTATATTACGTTAGAGCAGTTGGAACTTGTGGCGAAACTAATTGTGGCTCGGTAACGGTTACTGTTGATCCGGGTTCAATCGCAGCGGACGGCATTGTTGCCAGTAATAATAATTTTTGTGAAGGAGATTCAGCAACTCTTCAAGTACTTGGAGGTTCATTGGTCTCTGGTGCTGACTGGAATTGGTACGAATCAGCATGCGGAGGAACTTCAATCGGAACTGGAAGTTCAATAATGGTTTATCCAACAGCAACATCAACTTATTATGCTAGAGCAGAAGGAGGAACTTGTGGGAATACAGTGTGTTCCAATATTACTCTGTATGCTTTAGCTGCTAATGCTTACCTGGTTCCTTTTGACACAATTTGTGGTCTTGAAGGTTCAATGTTTTTAAACAATGGCATACCAGAAGGTGGTATTTATGCGGGCTCTGGAATCTCTAATGGTATGCTTACACCAAGTGCTGCAGGAATAGGAACACATCCAATAACCTATTCTTATATAGAATCTAATGGGTGTAACGCAATAGCATCTACTACTTTTACAATTATAGAATCTGCAATTGTTGCTTCCTCTTCAATAAGTATTAATGATTGTGAAGAAGGCGGGGTAACGCTATTAGTAGATGCAACTGGTGGCACTGGATTGTATAGGTACAATTGGTCTAATGGAGAAAATACGAATCCTTTGGTCGAGTCTCTATCTGGCTTGTATTCTGTTACAGTTACAGATGATAATCAATGCTCGGCAGTGATTGACGGCCTTGAAATTACTGATGATATGAGGTGTTTCGATTTACCTAACTCGTTTACTCCAAATGGTGATGGAATGAACGACATGTGGAATTTGGATTTGACATATTATTCAGCTGCTTCAATACAGGTCTACTCTAAATGGGGCAATCAAGTTTGGGAAGCATCGGGAACGACGTTAAGTTGGGATGGAAAAAGTAATGGAAAAGATTTGCCCTCAGGAACTTACTATTATATACTCGATTTAGATAATGGAAATAATATGCAAAATGGGCCAGTAACAATTGTTCGATAAAAATTAGATAGCATGAAAAAGATACTTGTATTATGTGCGGTTATTATTGCTGCGGTTGAAGGTCAAGCGCAACAGGTGGCATTAAATAGTCAATATATGTTTAATGATTTTACACTCAACCCAGCGGTAGCTGGAACAAAATCATACTCGCCTGTTTCGTTTACTTATAGAAGGCAATGGATGGGTATGGATGAGGCGCCAATTACGCAAAATTTGGTTGCTCATACTACGTTTGGTAAAAACGGTGGTGTCGGAGTTCATTTATATAATGACGCAGCTGGGCCATCAAGACGAACAGGACTCTCTGCAGCTTACAGTTATCAAATTAGAATTTCTGGGACATCTAAATTATCTTTTGGATTGTCGGCGGCATTAACTCAATATATTTTAGATAGAGATAAGTTGCGTACCGAAATCCCTAATGATATTGCTGTAACTAATTACGGCAGTAATCAGCTCGTTCCTGATTTTAATTTCGGAATGTACTGGTATGGTGAGCAATTTTTTCTTGGCTTGTCGGCCTTTAACCTTATTGAAAGTAAAAACGATTTGTACGATGTTACCACCGAAGTAACCAGTACACTTGATAGAGTGTTTTACCTTAACGGAGGATATTCATTCAAATTAGGCGATGATTTTTCGATAGATCCGTCTTTGTTGGTAAGGTATATGACCAACGCGCCATTTCAGTTGGATGGAAACCTGCGGTTCGTTTACAAGCAAAAATATTGGTTAGGCGCATCTTATCGCATGCAAGACGCAGTTGCGGTTCTGGTAGGCGCTGATATGGGTAAGCTAACTTTCGGTTATTCGTATGATATAACAACATCAAATAGGGCTAACTATAACTCCGGTACGCATGAAATATTTGTGGGCTTGCAATTAGAAAATAAGAATGGACATAAAGTGGATTGGCATAAACGCAATAGAATTTATTCATCATTTCCAGGTTAACGGAGATAGGTTGTTTTATGACAAGAACTTTACCATTTATATTATTTATTTTCTCAAGCCTTTTGATAAACGCCCAGATTGAAGTTGCTGACGATTTGTTCGACAACTTTGAATACAAAAGAGCTGCTTCAGAATATTCTGAGTCTGACAGTTTAACTGATTTACAGGTGCGAAAATATGCGTTTAGCCTATTGCAGATTCGAGATTATAAGGGTGCTGAAAGATTTTATGTAGATGTTGTTAGACAACTAGATAGCAATGCAGTCAACTTTTATTATTACGGAATTTGCTTAAAGAACAACGAAAAATTTCAAGAAGCCAAGAAGCAATTTGAAATAGCACAAAAACTTGATTCTACTAATTTTTTAAGCACTTTAATGCTTGAAAATATAGACAAAATTGAGTCAGTATATGAAAAGAAAAAAACACAATCTGCTGAGGCGACTGTGGAGATTAACTCTCCTTTAGCTGACTATAGTCCTGTATGGTATAAAGAAGGGATATTGTACAGCAAAGAAATCAAGCATGATGATGTAGAAAACAGAACGCAGCTTCATTTTGAAACCGATCACGGGCATGTAGATGAATTACAGCATGGAACATCTGAACGTCCGCTTAACGTTTTAGTCTATGTTCCTTGCATTAATGGTCGATTTGGCGAGCCACAAATTGTTGCGAAAAGTGAAGATTACCACATCGGGGGTTTTGATATTGACGAATCTAGCAGCAATATTTACTTTACAAAAACCGATATGAAAAATTGGACGGCAAAGAAAACAGAGCATCCAACATTGTATATGGGGAAAATTGACACTGTTGAAAATACGCTAATAAATGTAGAGAAAGTAAAAATTAAAAAACTACCGCCAGAGTCAGGATCGGGGCATCCAGCTATAACTAAAAATGGAAGTACAATGTTCTTTGTTTCTGATATGTCCGGTGGCTTTGGAGGTTCAGATATCTATTTTGTTGAAAAAGATGAAAAAAATAACTGGTCAGAGCCAGTTAATTTGGGTGCAAAAATTAACACGAAAGGGGATGAGTTGTTTCCTGTATTATATTCTGATTCGTTATTGTATTACTCATCCAATGGGAAAACTGGATACGGTGGATTGGATATTTTTAGTGTGGCATTTGACCAAGCTTCGTTTAGTGATGCCGAAATATTGTCTGCTCCTGTAAATTCTGGTGCAGATGATTTCGGAATATTAGTAAACCCCCTAAATACAGAGGAAGGTTTTTTAGTTTCAAATCGCTTTGGCGGCAGAGGCGATGATGATATTTATAAATTTCAGCCTTTGGTTAAAGAGGATTATAGTGCTCAGAGTAATTTCGATGTCATAACTAACCCTGCTATTGGTTGCTTTTTGGATAGTAGTAAGTTAGCTCTTGCTTCCGACACAATTGGAATTGCAGAACTAGTAGACACCTTTAAGATTATAGACTCTATCTTAGAAATAGAACTGGCGGAACCTGTTGCCGTAATCGAAATAGGAGATACAGTAATTGAAGAAACAGAGTCAGAACCTACGGAACAGAAGCCTGAAATCGATGATGTTAGCATGGATGAGGCTATCTATTTTAATTTTGATCAATCGGCAATTACTGAAAGATCACAATTAGTAGTTGATAAATGGCTAATCGCAATGAAAGAAGATCCAAGCGTGGAAATAATGATTAAGTCGTACACTGATTGCCGGGGTTCGAATGAATATAACATTTCACTAAGTTGGCGAAGGACAAAAGCAATAAAGGAATATTTAATAAGTAGCGGAATTGAACATACAAGAATTGCTTCCAAATCAATGGGCGCCACAAATTTCATTAATAATTGTGATCGACCGAATGCTTGTTTAGATAAAGAGCATGGACTTAATAGAAGGTCGGAAATTGAATTAATTAATCAGTAATATTTCTTCTTAATATTTATTATAAATTATTTTCTAATTCTCTAAATGACCAAATAAAAACCTATTGTATTGTGTTTATAAGTAGCTTAACTAGAACTCAGCTTCCCAGCAATAAATCCAGTTGTCCAAGCAGCTTGAAAATTAAAGCCACCAGTAATTCCATCTATATCTAGCAATTCACCTGAGAAGTATATACCTGGACAAATTTTACTTTCCATGGTTCTGATGTTTACATCACTAAGTGAAACGCCACCGCAAGTAACGAATTCTTCTTTAAAGGTTGTTTTTCCAGAGACTTCGTATTCATCAATATACAGTAATTGAACCATTTTATTTTTGACTTTTTTTCCTAATTCGCTCCAACGTAATTCTTCGTTGATATCATATTTAGATAAAAGAAAGATCCAGAGCCTATTCGGTATTTCAAATGGATTGGTATTCTTTATCATTTTTCCACCAAACTCAGAAATAGCAGTTTGCACTAAAACTCTAACAGCCTCTTCGCTTTTCTGGTTAAGCCAATTTACCAATATTTTAAATTGATAATTCTTTTCTTCAAGCACTCTAGCTCCCCAGGCAGAAAGTTTTAAAATAGCAGGACCACTCATTCCTCAATGGGTAATTAGCAGAAGGCCATCATCTTGTAATTTTGTGCCTGGTATTTTTACAGAAGCCGGATTTACAACGACACCCATTAATTCCGTGACAGGATTTTTTGGCATGTTGAATGTAAAAAGCGAAGGAACAGGTGGTTCAATTTTGTGACCTAAATCTGCCAACCATTGCAGTCCGCTCATTTTCGGTTGACCTCCGCTTGCAAGAATTATTTTGTTGAAAACCATAGGTTTTTGACCTCGAATAGACAGCTCGTAACCGTTTTCTTTAGCTATTATAGCTTCGATATGCGTCTGAATCTTTATAGTAATGCCGAATTTATTAACCTCGTTCATCAGACAATCAATAATTACTTGAGAGTCTTGCGCCTTAGGAAAAATGCATTTATCATCTTGCGTTACGAGTTCTACACCACGAGACTCGAACCATTCAACTGTGTCTGTTGTCATGAATTGGCTAAATGCTTTTTTAAGCTGCTTTTCTCCTCTAGGATAGTTTTTAGACAGCTCGGAAATAGAATAAGTTGCATTAGTGACGTTGCACCTTCCACCACCTGATATTTTTACTTTAGCTAATGTTTTAGT
>JABHTA010000068.1 GCA_018669945.1 Flavobacteriales bacterium | reverse complement strand
ATGAATACTCAAGCCATTAACTAAAACTTGACCGGAAGATGGTCTGTTGTTTCCGTTTAACACATTAAGAAGAGTCGATTTCCCAGCGCCACTGCCGCCCATAACTCCAAGCAGTTTTCCTGATTCTTCAGAAAAAGTTAAGGTATGAAGGCCTTTTTTACCTCCTTTAAATTCGTATTCGATATGATCAGCAGTAAAAACTATTTTTTGTTGTGAGCTATCGCTCATAAACTTGTTGATAATATCGCTGTAATATATCGGATTTACTTTTGAGCTTCTAATCGCAGATCCAGCCGTAAGAATGTAACAAGTTTTTGGTCCAATAGCTTGGCCGTTTAGCAGAAGCTCTGTTTTTCCAAAGTATTTTAGTATAAATAATCCAACACTTTCAATGCTAAGAATGGAAAGTTCACCATCTAAGTTTTCTGCAGCAAGGCGCTTATTCTTTGTATCGGATTCGTTAGGTTTATCATTAATAATGAGGGTGTTCTGGTTGTTAGGAGCATCACTATTTTCGAACGTTGTGAATTCCTTGATGAGGTTAAATTCCTGTGATGAGATATTAAATGATTCAGCAACCGTAGTAATAAATTCATCCTCTTGTTCTGTACTTGCCTCATAAGAATTAACATATTCAACAATTCTGAGAAGTACAATTACTTTTTGTTTTTGTGCTAACTCTGTGTTAATCTGAGTACATATTTTCAGAACTTTAACAGAATTCAAAGAAGTTCTTTTCTTTTTCCCTTCTTTTTTCTTTGATACTTTGTGGTAGGTTTCCAGAAACTCGTCATAAAGAACAAGATATTCCATAACCATATCTTGACTAAGTTGATGTTTTAAGAAAAGCTCAACAATCTTTCGGCTTGGGTTTGAAACGCCATCAACATCTGCCACAAGGGCAAATAACTGCATTAACGCTTTTAGAATCCTTTCGCTCATTAGCTATAAACTGTTTTATTGCTTAAAGCCAATAAGTAAAACTGCACATCCGGAGGAAAGCGAAGAAGGGTCGAGTTGAGCTTCAATCACGCAGTTCATCGTAGATTTCACATCAAAATCCCAGTGTGGGGCATTTAAGTACTCCTCATTAGTAAAGATAAAGTTACGTTCTTCATCAAATACTCTGAATAACAAGTTTCCGTCTGTGGTTCCGCTGCAAGCAGCGATACGGTATTTCGCGTCTCCGTAAAATGTGGTATGAAACTCAGCGAGTTGATCATCAATAAGCAAAGCGCGGTACATCTGCCCGTCAGAAATAAATCCGCTAGTAATGTGATCGTTGCAGATTAAAGCGATTGAATCGCACTGAGAGTAAGAATTTACTGCCGCTAATATAAATGCTCCAATTAGTAAATTTTTTAATGTTTTCATGCTTATCCTATAATGTGGTTTCTAATCGATTCAACTTTAGCTGATATTGCATTTATCTGCTCATCATTAATAGACGTTTCAGTTGTGCTGTTAATGATTGTAGTTTTAGTTCCTTCATCTGTTGTTGGCTCTTTCCAAACATATGTAGATTCTACTTCATCGAATAAGTAATATAGGTCAATTAATTCAGACACAAACTCTGCAACTTCTTCCTCTTCTGCATTCTGTTGTAAAAGTTTTATTAAGTTTTCTAGCGAGCCTTTTTGTTCAGCGATACGAGTTTTAACAGCTTCTGGCCCATCATTTTTAGCGACAATGGTCGTAAAGTACAATGCCTCAATCCAGCCGCCAGAAAGGACTAGTGCTCCAACATCTTCTTGTTCGCTATCTTGGAAAAATCGATTACTCTCTTTGTATGCATCCCCCATTATTTTAAGTAAAGAATCTTGAACACCCATATTGGCCTCGAAACGTTTCATTAGGTCGGGGTTAAAGGCATTAGTAACACCTAAATCATCAGCCAATCTTTTTGTAGAATTGATAAAGTTCATTGCATCAGCGGTTTGGCCGTAGATTGTGGTATAACCTAAATCAGCTCCATACACTCCAAGGTTAACAGATTGCTGAAACCTAGTAGAGTAACTAGATAGGTTCTTTGGGCTGTTTAACATGTCATTTCTATAAGAAACACCTGATTTTTTTAATAAAAAAGCAGTTTGAACAGGAGAAGGAATGCTAATTATTTCGTCACCAACTTTAAATATAGCAGCTTTTTCAGGATCTAAAGATTCCCTTTTATCAACAGGCTTTTCTTCGGGAATAACAGGTTTTTTGTCATTTCCACATCCAAAAGCAACCACTATTGCGAAAGCAGCAGCAGAAACTCTTAAGGGGTTGAAATTAAATTTCATATACAATGTTTTGTTGGTAGATTTTTGTGAGTGCAAGTAATAAAAAAATAATGAAATCTCAAAGGTAAAAGCTAATTATATTAAGGGTTTCCTAATGGTTAATTCATGATGTTAGTTCTCTTTATGAAATGTTGTAAAAGCCAGATAGAAACCAGGCAAATAGCTCCCCAAATTAGGGCTTCATCCCATTCTTTGAATATGGTTTTTCCTGTTGCAAATAACAACGAGTAAACGAATGAAATGGCAGATATCCAGCAGGCGGTCAAGTGGAGTAGTTGTGACGCACGTTTTTCTTCTCTTGCTGCAATTCTGATGGGGTTCCATAACCCCTCAGGTTTTACCAACTGATAGAATTTTATGAGATGTTCTTTTCCGCTTGGCTTGGTTAGTACTGTTGCAATAAGCCAAGCAACAGTGGTAAATCCAACTGTGACGAAAAAAGTACCGTTATTATCCATAAATCCTTGGCCGAATTTATTTTCTAAAAATTGCGAGGAAATGTAATATGCAATAAAAGGAGCAATAGTGGCTGTAATTTCACTCCACGCGTTGATTCGCCACCAGTACCAGCGAAGGATCAATACTAGGCCTAACCCTGCGCCACAGCTCATTACGAAAGTCCATACAGCAGAGATGGAATCAATTTGTGTAGTAACAAAGCCACCAATAATCATGATTGCCACTGTAAAAAGTCTAGATACTATGATGTTTTTCTTGTTTTGTTCTTCTTCAGTGAGTTTGTTTTTCTTCTCAATAAACCGTTTGTATAAGTCATTTACTAGGTAGCTCGCTCCCCAATTTAATTGAGTTGATATTGTGCTCATGTACGCAGCAAGAAATGCAACAAATAATAAGCCTTTGAGTCCTGCAGGGAGGTAGTCTTTCATGGCGTGTACGAATCCAACTTTTGTGTCAATTCCATACTCAATTGACTGTTTCATCTTGGGGTTTTTCTTTAGCTCTGTTTCGAAATCAGGATATAGGAGGTACAGGTCTTCAAGGCTTGAAACTCCATCTGTGAGAATTTCATTTTTTTTTGAGTTATTGAAGGCTGAAGAAAGTTCGGGGAGAGATTCGAGGAGTTTGTTTTGGTCAGCAATTGAATGAACTCCATCTTTTAGAAGTTCTATTTTTGAGTAAATAATTGAATCAGGGTAGTGGGTTTTCGGGGCGTAGAGTGTCAAAGCGCAAAGCCCTACTAATATCCATGGCCATGGGCGTAAACAGTAATGTGCGGCTTGAAAAAATAGGGTGGCGAATACAGCGTTTTTTTCATCTTTTGCGCTCATCATACGTTGTGCAATATAGCCACCGCCACCTGGTTCGGCACCAGGATACCAACTCGACCACCACTGCACACCTATGTAGGACAGAAAAGCTCCTACGCTAATAGACAAGTTGCTAAATGTTCCCTTCGGTGAGTCTCCGATGGTTGGGAAAAAGTTTAAGGCCCCTTCAGGTAGTTTTTCTTTTAATCCGTCAATACCACCTACTTCGTCTGAATTCACAACAATAACAGCAAGAATAATACAGCCAGTAATTGCAATTGCAAATTGAATGGTGTCGGTAATAGCAACACCTATAAGTCCTGATAGTGAAGCGTAAATCATGGTTATTACCATTACGGCCATCATATACCAAAAAGCAGTTTCTTTGGGTATGTCAAAAAAAACTTGAATAATAGATACCATTGCTACATTTACCCAGCCAATTACAATAACGTTCATAAATAGCCCAAGATAAATGGCTTTAAATCCTCTCAAAATAGCGGCAGGTTTCCCGGAGTAACGAAGCTCAATTAATTCTAGTTCCGTTAATACATTCGCTCTTCTCCATAGGTTGGCGAAGAAAAATGTGGTTAACATCCCACCAAATAAGAAGCTCCACCAAATCCAGTTACTTGAAATTCCATTTTTTGCGACTAACTCGGTTACAGCGAGAGGGGTGTCTGCAGCAAAGGTGGTCGCGACCATTGATACTCCAGCAATATACCACGGCAAGTTTCTTCCTCCAAGAAAAAAATCTGACAAACTCTTTGAAGCTTCACCTTGGTAGCGTAAGCTTATGAAAAGTGAAATGGCTAAAAAGAGCCCGATTATTATCCAATCGATTAGTTCAAAAGTCATGTAAAAGATTTGTTCAAAAATGGTAATAATAACAGCGGAATAAGTTTAAAAATGCATAACTTGTCAAACGATTTATTAACAATTTGAATGCTGAAAATATTATTTAGGTAAATTGATTTAATAATCTGATATTTAATTTTTTATCAAAATGAAATCTATAGGATTATTTACTTCGGGGGGGGATGCGCCAGGCATGAATGCGGCAATTAGAGCCGTTGTGCGAACCAGTATTTCTAGTGGTATAAAACCGATTGGAATTGTTCGTGGTTATCAAGGATTAATTGATGGGGAGGTAATAGAGATGAATTCTCATTCCGTGAGTAATATTATTCAACGGGGGGGTACGATTCTCAAAAGTGCTAGAAGCATAGACTTCATGAATGCAGCAGGAAGAGAAAAGGCTTTCGCTAACGTTTCTAAATTTGGTTTAGATGGATTAGTCGCCATTGGTGGTGACGGTACGTTTATTGGAGCCAAGGTGTTTAATGAGGAGTACGGCATCCGTGTTGTTGGTGTGCCGGGTACTATTGATAATGATTTATATGGAACGGATTACACTATTGGCTACGACACTGCATTGAATACTGTGGTGCAAATGGTGGATAGAATTCGTGATACGGCAAGTTCTCATAATCGATTGTTCTTTATTGAAGTAATGGGTAAGGATGCTGGTTTTGTTGCCCTACGGAGTGGAATTAGTGTGGGTGCTGAAGCGATTTTAATTCCTGAAACGACAACATATATTGATAAATTGGTTGATAAGTTAAGAAATGAGTTAAAGCGAAAAAAAAGTAGTTTAATCATCATAGTAGCGGAAGGTGACGAAAGTGGAGGAGCTTATGAAGTGGCGGCAAAAGTTAAAGAACAATTTGATCAATATGATACTCGGGTTACAGTGCTTGGTCATGTGCAACGGGGTGGAAGTCCGAGTGCGATGGATAGAGTCTTGGCTAGTCGATTAGGCTCGGGAGCAGTAGATGCGCTAATCGAGGGTAAAAATAACGTAATGGTTGGTGTTGTAAATAAAGAGATTGTCTACACCCCATTTGCCCAGGCGACTAAGCACCATGACAAACTGAATATGGATTTGCTTCGTTTAGCAGAATTGTTAGCCACATAATTTGAGAAGATCTACAATTATAATGAAAGGGCAAATTGCTATATAAATTAAAAGAATCGGGTTTGATGCATACTCCACACAGCGAAGGCCTTTATTGTTTTTTGGAAACACTGATAGTTTGCAGGGAGCTTAAGGTGTTGGGGCCTTTATTTTTCTTCTTAAATAATAAGTTTGAACTTGAAATTAAAGATGTTGTAAATGGAGAGTAGAAAAACGTTATTTGTTGATGTAATTCTTCCTCTCTCTCTCCCTAAACAATATACGTATAGGTTGCCGCATGAGTTGTCTGAGCATGCTAGGGTTGGTATTCGTGTGGTTGTGCAGTTTGGTAAAAGCAAGTTATACAGTGCTTTGGTTAGTGCAGTGCATGAGAAAGCTCCGATAGATTACCAGGCGAAATATATTGATTCGATTTTAGATGAAACACCTGTTGTAAACCAGTTTCAGTTTCAGCTGTGGAATTGGATTGCAAATTATTACATGTGTAATATTGGTGAAGTGATGAATGCTGCCCTACCTGCAGGGCTCAAATTGAATAGTGAAACGCATATTGTGTTGCATCCCGACTATAAGAGTGAGGATATTGATCTATCAGATAAAGAGTATTTAGTAGCTGACGCGCTTCAAATACAGGAAGTACTTACCATTCAAGAAATCAGTGATATTTTGAATGTAAAGCATGTTTATCCAATTATTAAATCACTGATTCAAAAAGGTATAGCCTTAGCTGAAGAGGAGGTGAAACAGCGTTATAAGCCAAAGATTGTAGAATATGTTTCACTTGCAGTAGAAATGCAGGGTGAAGAAGCATTGAAAATTGCTTTTGACGAATTGCAAAAAGCTCCAAAACAGTTGGAGTTGTTGATGAAGTTTATACAGCTAAGTAATCATTTTGGGGATTACGATAAACAGGTGAAAAAAGTGGCATTACAAAAAAGTATTGGAGCCACGTCATCAGTCGTAAATCAATTATGTAATAAAGGTATTTTAACAGTTTACGAGCAAGAGGAAGGTCGCTTATCTCATGCTGAAATAGATTATAAAAATGACTTTCAATTATCTAATATTCAGAAGGATAAATACGATAAAGTGAAGAAACACTTTATTAATAAAGATGTTGTGCTATTGCACGGTGTAACTTCTTCTGGAAAGACAGAAGTTTACATTAGATTGATAAAAGAAGCAATTGAAAAAGGTGAGCAGGTGTTGTATCTTTTACCTGAAATTGCCTTGACAACTCAACTCATTATTCGACTTCAAAAGCGGTTTGGTGATAAAGTTGGTGTGTATCATTCTCGGTTTAATCAAAATGAACGAGTAGAGGTATGGAAAAATGTAATCGATCGTGAAAAATATCAAATAGTAATTGGGGCAAGGTCGTCTCTTTTTTTACCCTTTGAGAACCTAGGCCTTGTAATCGTTGATGAAGAGCACGAAACATCTTTTAAACAAAATGAACCAGCACCTAGATATAACGCACGAGATGCTTCCATAGTGCTTGCGAAATTACATAGTGCTAAGGTGCTTTTGGGTTCGGCTACACCATCGGTTGAAAGTTATAGAAATGCAGAAGAAGGCAAATATGGCTTAGTTGTGATGAAGGAACGATATGGCAATATGCAAATGCCGGAAATATTTGTTTCTGATATTGCTGTCGATACCAAGAAAAAGAACATGAAAGCCAATTTAGGCGATTTATTATATCGGTCGATAGATGAAGCGCTGAAGGCGGGAGAACAAGTCATTCTTTTTCAAAACAGGAGAGGTTTTTCGCCATTTATACAATGCGATAGTTGCGCATGGGTTCCTCAATGTAAAAACTGCGATGTTAGTTTAACTTATCATAAGTATCGTAACGAGTATAACTGCCACTATTGTGGTTACAAGTTGCCCACCATTAAATCATGTAAAGCATGTGGTAGTTTTGAGGTGAGTTTAAAAGGTTTTGGAACAGAAAAGATAGAGGAAGATATCAAACAGTTTTTTCCAAAGGCAAAAGTTCAACGAATGGACTTAGATACCACGCGAAAAAAGGATAGCTACTACAAAATTATCAATCAGTTTGAGGAACGAGGAATAGATATTCTTATTGGTACCCAGATGGTGACCAAAGGCCTAGATTTTGACAACGTAGCTTTAGTTGGAATTCTAAATGCGGACCAGATGCTCAATTTCGCAGATTTTAGGGCTTTTGAGCGCAGTTACCAGTTAATGGCTCAAGTAGCAGGCAGAGCAGGCAGAAAGAAGAAGAGAGGTAAAGTAATTTTGCAATCGCGTGATCCTTATCATACTATTATTCGTGATGTTGTCGATAATAATTACGAAAACATGTACAAAAATGAATTATTGGATAGGGTTAATTTCCATTATCCACCTTTCCATCGTTTGATAAAATTCACGTTGCGTTATAAAGAGATTAACGCTTTAAACGAGGCTGCTCAGTATTTTTCCGCTATGCTTAAATCGAAATTCGGTTCCAGGGTGCTTGGCCCTGAATTTCCAGCTGTAGCGAGGATTAGAAACCAGTTTAATAAAATTGTATTGCTTAAGGTTGAAAAAGAAGTAAGTATTAACGCGGCAAAAATTGCTATTCGTTTAATGCTTGCAGAAATGGCTACCCACCAATATCATAAGAAAGTTCGGGTAATCGTTGATGTTGACCCGAACTAGGATTTCGAAGATGTGGTTTATTATTTGTTCTGTCGGTTTTAGTCAATAATCCTTGCAGGGTTTCTGCTGTCAGTTGTTGTGATTCAGGATGTACTCTGCTATTTACCCAACCATTGTGTTAGCATAAGGATACTTATAGTTTGTGCTAATTAGCTTTTTGCCAAGCAGGTAGGCAATTGTAAGTGTGCCTGCTCTCCCAATAAACATAGCCATAATAAGCACATATTTCCCAGCTGTACTTACTTCGGGTGTTAAGCCTGTAGATAAACCAACAGTACTTGCTGCGGAAACGTGTTCAAAAATTATATCCATAAAATCGAAACTGCCAGAAGCTAATAAATCGGCTTCGGTAATGGCTAAGGCAAAAATGCCTACTAGGTTGCCTATTGCGAAAAAGATAAAAATGGAGTACGCTTTCATCACAGTATCGTTAGGGATGCTTCTTTTAAAAAGTTCAGTACGTTTTTTTCCTTGTATAGTAGCGACTACGGAAGCGCACATAACGGCAAATGTTGAGGTTCTTATGCCACCTCCGGCAGAACCGGAAGATGCACCAACAAACATTAAAAACAAGAATATGATAAGCACAGGTAAGCTAATAGCAGAGGTTTCAACGACATTAAATCCGGCATTACGGGTAGTCATCGATTGGTAAAAGGAATAGACTAAATCGCCTGTAAAACCTGTGCCTTCTAGTGTGTGGTTTTGCTCTAAAGTAAAGAATACGATTGCCCCAAATAAAAGCAACCCAAGGGTGAAGTACAATGAAATTTTGGTTCCAAAATCGATGGTTTTCCATGGTGTAGCCATTCGTTCTCTTAGTTTTCCGAAAGAGAATATATCGATGACATAAATCATTCCCAATCCACCAAGGAAAAATAGTCCCATTACTATCCCATGAACTAGGTAGTTGTCTTGAACGTCAGGGTGCATCATTCCGCCATCTAAGGTAGAAAGACCGGCGTTGTTGAAGCCAGATATCCCATGAAAAATTGATTGAAAGAGCCGATCGGAATCATCAGCAAAAACACCTTCGTTGCCAAAAGCAAAATAAAGTAGGCCGATGCCAATAGCTTCAATACTTACTGACCATAAAATGATTTTTGTAAGCATAGAATTTGTCTTTCCGATTGAATCTTGGTTCACAAAATCTTCGATTACTTCATGGTATTTAAGCGATACGCCAAATTTGGCAACAACGAGCAGTAGCGCTCCAAACGCTATCGTGTTTAAGCCTCCTAATTTAATCATGAATAACATGATTACTTGCCCCTTAAGGGTTAGGGTTTGGGCTACGTTTATTGTCGTTAACCCGGTAACACTTACTGAAGACATTGCCATAAAAATGGAGTCGGTAACATTTAAGCCACCGGGTATATTGCTCATTTCTGGCAACGATAAAAGAAACGCACCAACTAGGGTCATGCTTAGAATTGAAATAGTAAACAGAAGAGCTGGGTGTATCTTAATCCAACTATTCATTGTGCCTCTTGTAATAATATTAATGATGAGGATTACAAAAATGAATAGCTGAATGAAGATTGTAGAAAAATCACCAAAATCGGCAAAACCAAGTCCAACAAAAATTGGTTCAAGTACTAATGTGTCGAATACATTATAAGCGATACCTTCAACAAGTAAGAGTATCATTATTATAGTTTCAAACCAATTTGATTTGAAGTATTGTTTTGGATTAAAGTGGTATACGTAACGAATGATAAATCTCGCTATGTAAAATCCGAAACTACCTTCCATTAGTTTCAAAAGAAAATCTTTGAATTCGTTGTCGTGATTGAATCCATAATAATAAACCATGACTCCTAAGGCACTTAAAGAAACAATCATACTTAACACCCTAAGAACACGGAGAACAGTCTCTTTACTTTCGTATAACCTAATATTTGTGGATTCCCGAAATGTGCTAAACGACATTGTTAATCGATAAAAATGGAAGCTTCTTTGTAAAGTCTGTCTTTGTTAATTGGTACAACTCCCACTTTTTCACATACTAATCCGCCTGATAAATTAGATAAGGAAGCAATGAATTTATTAGAAAGGTTCAAGGCTAAACATAAAGCGGCAACGCTAAGAACTGTATCTCCAGCTCCAGAAACATCTAATATGTTTCTTTTGTATGCTGGAAACACGAATGATTTTTTACCATCATTTATTGCAATCCCAAGCTCACTGAGTGTAATAAGAGCGTTTTTGAAATGAATCTCACTCCTTAACTTTTCAAGGCCGTCAAATAGACTATTCTTATCACCAGGATTAACATCGATAGAAAGCCCTTCGTTGAGCTCCTTTAAATTTGGTTTAAAAAGGGTGCAATTTTTATAGCTTAAAAAATTCTTCTTTTTTGGATCAACTACGGTTGGAATTTCTTTAGAATTAGCTAATTTTATTATGGTTTTGATTACAAATTTCGTTAATACCCCCTTGTTGTAATCCTCAAAAATTATCACATCAATTTTTTCAGTTTCCAATAGCTTCGTAACTATAGAAATTAATTTTCTTTGTAGAACAGAGGATATCTCTATTTCTATTTCTTCATCAACGCGAAGGTGGTGCTTACCTTCGGCTATTACTCTTGTTTTTACTGTAGTAAGTCGATCGTTATCTTGAATAATTCCATGCTGAGGTAGATTTTGCTGCTTTAGTAATTCAATTACTTGATTTCCTGTATGGTCATTTCCAATAACGGAACATAATATTGGGTTAGCTCCAAGTGCTTGAATATTTAAAGCAACATTGGCTGCCCCGCCTGGTCTATTCTCTTTTTTTGTAACAGCAACAACCGGAACAGGAGCTTCTGGTGACATTCGAGAAATTTCTCCCCACATATAAGAATCTACCATTACATCCCCAATCACAAGAGCGTTCAAGTGGTTAAATTGCTCAAAAATTGTATCGAGATCTTGAGATTTCACTAGTTTAATTTAGCTAAAGCAGTTTTTATTCTCGCCATTGCTTCAATTAATAAATCATCGGCAGCAGCGTATGAAAAACGAATGCAGTTCGGACCCCCAAAAGCATCTCCTGTAACCAGGGCAACATTAGCTTGTGTCAATAAATATAGACTTAAGTCACTACTATTATTGATTGTAGATTTCCCATCGGATTTCCCAAAATAGGAAGATACATCGGGGAAAAAGTAAAAGGCCCCTTGGGGCATGTTAATTTTTAACCCTGGAATTTCTGATAATAAGCCATGTGCTAATTTTCTTCGCCTATCAAAGGCTTCAGTCATGTATCTCGTTTCTTTTGGATGAGCTTCAACAGCAGCTTTTGCTGCACGTTGACTAATGCTGCATGTTCCGGAAGTAAATTGCCCTTGCATTTTAGAACAAGCTTTTGCAATCCATAAAGGCGCTCCCATATAACCAACTCTCCACCCAGTCATCGCAAAGGCCTTAGAGACTCCGTTAATCGTAATTACTTGATCATATATGTCTTCGAATTGAGCAAGACTTTCATGTTTTCCTTCGAACGTAATGTGTTCGTAAATTTCATCGGCAATAACGTTTACTCCTTTATTTTCCGCAAAATAATTTGCGATACCACGCAATTCATTCTTGGTATACACTGTGCCTGTTGGGTTACACGGTGAGCTATAAATCATCAATTTTGTATTACGAGTTGTTTTCGCTTGTAATTGTTCTGCGGTGATTTTGAAATCTACATCAATTCCGGCATCTACAAAAACAGGAATTCCACCAGCTAGTTTTACTATTTCTGCGTATGTTACCCAGTATGGAGCTGGAAGTAGTACTTCATCTCCTTCGTTAATTAAACATAAAACAACGTTAGTTATGGATTGTTTAGCCCCCGTAGAAACTACAATTTGATCTACAGAATAGGCTAAATTATTGTCTCGTTTGAATTTCTTAGAAATTGCTTGACGGAGGTCTAAATAACCAGGAACTGGCATGTATTTCGTAAAATTCTGATCAATACCTTCTTTTGCTGCGTCATTCACGAAATCTGGTGTATTGAAATCTGGTTCGCCTAAACTTAGGTTGATAACATCAACACCTTGATTTTGCAATTCACGACTTTTTTGCGACATAGCAATGGTTGCCGATTCTGATAAGCCCAAAATTCTTTCTGATAATTGTTCCATTTGTTTTTTACGTTCGATGTTCTTTAATTAAACGAGTACACAAATTTAACCATTACTATGATTTGTGTGAAATCAGAAACAAAATGTTTAAAATTGCGTTTAGAACGTACCCTAAAACAAGATTATGGATTGGATAGAAAGTTTAACAAATGTTCTCATGTTTGCAATTCCAGCAGGTATTTTTTCTTGGACAGCAGTAACCATGTGGAAAAAATATTTGGAATATGTTTTTAAAAAGCATGAAGTTGGGCAAGTGTTAAGAACAAAAAATGCTTCATTTAAAACATTGCTTCCATTAAAAATGCAAAGCTATGAGCGTATTGTTTTGTTCTTGGAGCGTATTGCCCCAGAAAACTTGATTATTCGTGTTCACGAGAATGGTATGACAGCAAAACAATTACACAAAAAGTTGATAGATGGTATTCAACAAGAATACGAACACAACCTTTCTCAGCAAGTTTATGTTTCTATAAAAGGGTGGGAAGTTGCTAGGACTGCTAAAGACGACACTTTACATATTGTAAATCTTGGCATTAACAATTTGCATGACAAAGCTTCGGGGTTGGAATTAAGTCAAGAAATATTTCAAACCTTATCTAAACTTGGAAAATCACCATCTGCTCCTGCAATAGATGCTCTGAAAAGAGAATTGAAGCAGTATATGTAATGAAGAAAATACTGTTTGTAGCATATCAGTTTCCACCATTGGCAGGTTCAGGTGTTAATAGAAGTGTTCAGTTTTATAAGTATTTAATCGAGTTTGGATATCAGCCTATTGTGCTCACGGTAGACTATGCAACTGTTTACAGTTCTGGTATGCACATAGATAAATCTCAATGTGACCTAATAAGAGATGAAAAGGAAATAATTCGTTTGAAAGGTTATTCTCTTAAGCCAATGGTTGAATTTTTAATGAAATTAAAGATTTATAGAGTTTTCTGGTTTTTTTTCTATCGGTTTACTTGGGAATTCTCTTTATGGTGGGCCACTAACAATTTTAAAGAAGTATCTAAAATTGTCAGTGATAATGACATAAAATTGGTTTACACTTCGTCAAGCCCTTATTCTTCCTGGTTATTGGCGATTAAACTAAAGAAAAAATTCGGGTTAAAATGGGTTGCTGATTTAAGGGATCCATTTACTGATGGATACATGTGGAGGTTTCCCACAAAACTTCATTGGCTTTTAATGAGATGGAGAGAGAAACGTTGGTTGGCCCAAGCGGATAAAATAATAGTAAACACTCCTGAAGTTGAAAAATTATATCATAAAAGAAACATAGTTTCGCCTGATAAAATAACGCACATAACTAATGGATATTAAGGTTAAAATTGGCTATGGCGGAGTACTTGGGGCTTACAAGCCGAAAAGTGGAAGAAACAAGATCTTTGATTATTTGTGGACCTATCAGGTGGATAATATAGACGCTTCAACGAGATCTGCATATTTTCTATTCCAAGCTATTTCAAATTTATCAAAAAGAGGAGAATTGACATCTGGTGATTTGATGATTAATTTGTGGGGTAAGATTGATTCTTACTATTTGAAACTTGCAGAATCTTTAGGAATACAACACTATGTAAAGATTGAAGGTTTTTGTTCAAAAGAAGAGTCATATAAAAGACTTCAGCAATGTGACTTAGCTTTTTTACCATTAGAATCTTCTTTCAATGGTCAAAAACCTCTGTTTATTCCAGGAAAATTATACGAATACTTAAAATTTGGTAAACCAATTCTTGCAATGACTGAGGAGTCGGATTGCAAAAATATTCTTGTAAGTTCTGGATTAGGATTATGTGTAGCGCCAAAAGAAATTGAAGGAATTGAGCGAATTATAAAGGAATTAGTAGCAGATAAGAGCCGGGTACTAAAAAAATACTTACCGAATAAAGACTATATTACTAACTTTGCTTTTGAAAACAAAACAAAGGAACTTGCGAAAGTTTTTGATGATTTAATATGAAGAATAGTCTAATTATTATTCACCGCCCCCCCCACAAATTTTGTCAAGGTGAATTACATTGCTTTAAATTAGATACAATTTAATAATGCCCAGTATTATATGTTAACTTATTATGTTGGGAAGGTTTTGGAATTTCTATTAATTGGAACTTTAATAGATGAAGACACATCAATCCAAAGAGAAGAATTCAAATAAGCGATTATGAATCTTTTCAAGAACTTGGTAAAAATTTTCGTTGGTGCATGTTTCGTGCTCAGTATTACTGCAATTCTTGTTAATATATGTGCGAATCCTTATGGGTATTATGGAGATAAACAACTTGGAGAATCAGGCTTGACAAATGCGCGAAAAATAAAGCTTACTTACATAAAAATTTAGATGAAAAGCCCGAAATTATTGTATTAGGCTCATCAAACTCCATGAGAATGCTTCCATCAACTTTGGAGACTGAATTTGGGATGAAAGCGTTTAATAATGGCGTTTTTCAAGCTTCGGTAGAAGATTATCTATGTATTAGTAAAGCGATGTTTGAACAGGATGTTTGTAAGCCTAAACTTATTCTATTATGTATTGATGACTGGAATTTGAGAGAATACACAACAACAAGCAAGATGAGTTTTGAAGGTGCAAATAAGAGGTTGATTTACAAACCTTCATTATCTCAATATTTACCTTAATTTAATTTATTCAAATTGTTTTTGATGCGTGTGCAAACATCAATTGACTGGACACAATTAGGTATTTCGCTGAAAGAATTAGGAAAATTTAATTTTAAAAGGAATGAGGTTCTATTAAGTAAGGGATTTAGAGAAGACGGTGTTAGAAAGTTTTATTCTTACAATGGTGTTGACTTATCAGAATTGGCAGAAACCGGTACATACGATATTGGAGCCGAATTGTTAAAAAGAGAGAAATTATTGTCAACTTTCCCTAGTGAAGCAGGAGTAAATGGAGGGCATGAGTATTTTGATTCCTATTCTAAGGAAAGGTTAGAGTTGTTAGAGACTCTGTTCGATTATCTAGAATCAAAAGAATGTTCAGTTATTGTCAATATAATGCCTATTCAGCCTGATTATCAAAAGATTGTTGAGAAGGAAACGAATTATGAGGAAAGAATTGAAGAATTAAAAACTATCTTGAATCAACATAAGAATCAGCATAATAACATTCTTTTAGTTATGGATAATCATAAGGTTGAGTTCTTTGGGGGAGAAGCAAATCATTTTTTCGATCACATCCATCCAACATCAGTGAACAGTGATAAAATGTTAAATCGAATATTCGAAAATTTACCTAATAATGCTTTTTAATAGTTTAATATTTCTTCTTGTTTTTCTGCCATTATTTCTGTTAGGGTGGTATAAGATAAAGCTTGTTAAGGGAAAGCTTGTATTACTTACGGGGTTTAGTTTTATATTCTATGGCTATTGGGATTTTCGTTTTGTCGGACTGATGTTGTTTTCTATTCTAGTTGATTTCTACTGTGGCCAGCAAATTTCGAAGCACCTTAATAAATCTAAAAAAAGAGCTCGAAACTGGATGATTGTGTCAGTGGTAATTAATTTAGGGATTTTAGGGTTTTTTAAGTACTTCAATTTTTTTATTGACACTTTTTATACGGCATTCCCAATCGAAGACATTATTAATAGGCCAGCGCTAACAATCATCTTACCACTAGGTATATCTTTCTATACGTTTCAATCGATGAGCTACTCTGTAGATTTATACAGAAAGCAGGCAGAGCCAGTCGATTCTATCTTACATTTTTCTGCCTATGTTTCGATGTTTCCTCAATTAATTGCAGGTCCAATTGTTCGGTATAGGGACATGCATAAACAACTTAAGAATATTTCGAATAAGATCGACTATGGGTTGATATACACAGGTTTATTCTTCTTTATTTTTGGGCTTTCTAAAAAGTTATTTGTTGCGGACTATTTCGCAAAGTGGGCAGACCTGTTCTTTAACGGCTCAATGGATAAGTTGTTCTTCGTATCATGGAGTGGTGTAGTTAGTTACGCCTTTCAGATTTTTTTCGATTTCTCTGCATATTCTGATATGGCGATTGGTTTAGGAATGATGTTCGGTTTTCGTTTGCCTCAAAATTTTAATTCACCTTATAAAGCGACATCCTTTTCAGATTTTTGGAGGAGGTGGCATATGACTTTATCTCAATTTTTGAGAGATTATTTATATATCCCTCTAGGAGGGAATAGAAAGGGAGAGGTTAGGACATATTATCACTTGATACTTACTATGTTGTTGGGGGGATTGTGGCATGGTGCAAGTTGGCTATTTGTGATTTGGGGAGCAATTCACGGGTTTTTCTTAGCGCTTGAGCGCCTAATTGGCGCAAACAAGTTGGTTAATAGTTATTTATATCGCGCATTCGTTTTTGTAGGAGTTTGCGTAGCTTGGATATTCTTTAGAAGTAATAGCCTAGATTTTGCGCTACATACTTTGAAATCGTGCTTGTTTATTAATGGAATTGAATCATTCACAACAGACACCTATCCAATTGGAGCAAACATTTCTCTTCCCATTTTCGTTCGAATGGCTGGTGGAATAAAACACATTATGGCACTTGTAGTAACCCTAATTGCCTTAAATATTTTACCTAACCTTCATCAAATATCTCCACCTAAAAAGATGTGGTTTGCTTTTTTGATGGCGTTTATGATGTTTGCGGTATTATTTCACGTACAAAAGCCCAGTCCTTTTATTTATTTTCAATTTTAATCAGTACTCGTAGTTAATTGTTTATGCAAAGATAATTGCCTATTGCCAAGACATCTAGTTTTCCTTCCAAAAATCCAGCAATAGCATCTTGTGGCGTATAAACAATGGGTTGTTCGTGAATATTAAAACTAGTATTTAAAACAACAGGAACTCCAGATAGTTTGTTGAATTCTTCAATAATTGCATGGTAAGATGGATTAGTAGATTTTCTTACAATTTGTGGGCGAGCAGTATTGTCTACATGAACTACTGCAGGAATTTTATCTTTCATCTCTTTTACGACATCATAGGTGATTGTCATAAAATCGGCGGCAATATGATTTTCTTTATATCCAACAAAATAATCTTTTCCGTACTCTATATTTATACTTGGAGCAAAAGGCATAAACTCAGTACGGTTAAGTCGTTTGTTTAACCAGTCGTTAATTGTTGGATCAAACGGTGCTGCGATAATTGATCGATTACCTAATGACCTAGGGCCGTATTCCATTTTTCCGTTAAAACGTCCAATAACTTTACTGTCATTTAGCAGTTTGGCTATTTCCAGTTCTATATTGTCGTAACGCTGGTAGGTCAGTTGAGCATCATCTAACGCATTTTTAATTTGTTCATCTGTAAAGTCACCGCCTTTATATATATTGTCAATTTCAGAAGTAGACTTATCTTTCACTTCTTCTTGTTGATAGTATACGTATAACGCAGCTCCACCAGAAAGACCATCATCACCCATCGCGGGATACACAAATATATTGTCTACATCATCTATTTCATAGATTCTTTGATTAAGCTTAACGTTGGCAAACACTCCCCCTGAAAGACATACTTTATCTAAAGTGTAACCTTTTTTCTTTGCAACAGATAGAGAATCTTTAACGTATTTAACCACTTCAATCTCAAGTATTTTCTGCGCTGCAGCAGCCAAATCTTCTCTTCCAAACTTCTCTAGAAGTGGGTAGAAAAAACTTGATTTACCATTTAAATCTTTGTGCTGTTCAGCAACACCTTTACTTACAAAACGATGTTTTGATGTGTCATAGTTCATTAAATCTTCCAAACCTAACCTTTTCAAATCGCTATTGCCATATGCTGCGAGTCCAGTTATTTTTCCCTCGTGACGATGTCTTTTAAATCCTAAATCGCTAGTTATAGCACTGTACATAGTTCCCGGAGACTGAAAATGAGGTATTTCAAATAACTTAATTAAAGAAGTCCCGTCACCAATAAATGCACTACCATCTAGTCCATCACCTCCGCCATCAAGTGTAATAACTAAAGCTTTGTCAAAAGGGGAACAATAGTAACCACCAGCAGCATGAGCTGTGTGATGATCACAAAATGCTAACTTAAATTGTTTACCATTAATCGTATGTAATAAATCTTTTGGCGTTTTTAAATAATTGTAGACGGTATTCCATCCAAAACCCTTTGCTTTTTCAGATAATAAAACGCCAGTGTCCGCATATGCAGTAGCCGCACTTTTCAAATAGTTGGCGTTTGTTTTAGTTGGATGAAGAAAAGGTACAGCAATAGTGTCTATATCATCTATGGTAATATTTTCTCTTTCAAGAACTTCATTTATAGCCAAAGCTGGGAATTTACCTTCCAGTTTTTTATGAGACAATCGCTCTTCGGCTATACATGTTCTTAATTCTCCATCTTTAACGAAAGAAACACTACTCTCATTTGTAACACCATCTGGATTTAAAAAATTCGCTTGTATTCCCAGTATGTTTTTTTTCATCTAATATTTTTTTGAAACCAAATAACCATAATGTTATTTATGAAGCCCGAAGTTAAATTTTTTGAAGATAACTACAAGAATTAGTTCCAGTTTTGGATCACTCATTTAACATATTCTTCGCTGCCTGATAAGAGCTCAGTTGATTATTGAGTAAAGCTTTTTCGATGTTAGCCAACTTCTCTTTCATTATCGGATTTTGATAAAATCGATTTTCCAGCTGCTCTTTTATTGTTTGGTGCATCCAATAGACAGCTTGATTCTGCCTATTGTTTTTAAAGGCGTCATTTAGTTTGGTGCTATTCTCAAAACTTTTAATTGCCTCCCATATAGTGTCGAGTCCAATATTTTCCAAAGCGGAGCATGTTTCAACTTGCGTAATCCAGCCATTATCTGCTGGAGGGAACAGGTGAATCGCATTTTTTACTTGCGCAGAGGCTCTTTGGGCGGGTTTAATATTCTCACCGTCTGCTTTATTGATGGTTATGATGTCTGCCATTTCCATAATGCCGCGTTTAATGCCTTGAAGTTCGTCTCCTGCACCCGCAAGAAGTAACAATAGAAAACAATCGACCATAGAATGTACCGTTGTTTCGGACTGACCTACACCAACAGTTTCAACAATAATGGTATCGTAACCAGCTGTTTCAAAAAGAATGATTGTTTCTCTAGTTGAACGGGCAACCCCACCTAAAGAACCAGACGATGCCGTTGGTCTAATGAAGGCGTTTGGATTGGATGATAGCTCTTCCATTCGAGTTTTGTCTCCCAAAATACTTCCCCCACTTTTTTGACTACTGGGGTCTATTGCCAAGACGGCCAGTTTATGCCCTTGCGAAGTAATATGCTTTCCAAAGGATTCAATAAATGTACTTTTCCCAACACCCGGAACTCCAGTTATTCCAATACGAATTGAGTTTCCTGAATGCGGCAAACACCTTTGAATTAATTCTTCTGACAGAAATTGATGCTCCCGCTTTGAGCTTTCAATCAATGTAATTGCACGGCTAAGAATAGATCGGTCATTAGATTTTACTCCATTATAATACTCTTCTATACTAAGCTCGTTTTTCATTAAATAGCTACTTATTCCTTAAAAATCCTGTTCAATACTAAACAAAATAGTTTTACGTTTGCACAAAGATACATCATGAGGTTTTTTATCCCAATATTATTGGTTTTGGTTATTGGCTATTCAAGTTGCAAAAAAGCTGTTGAAACAAGCGCAGATTTTGTTGGTGAATGGGTAGGCGAGACATCATCTTGCAATTTAAGTATTACGATTCCGGCTTCGGGGAAAGGCCGCTACTATAAAATTTGTGATTCAATCTACGTAGAGTCTGAAGGCGTTCCTTATTTGAAGTCTAAGGAGAAAGTTCTTAAAATTGGCAAACGGGAGTTTACGTTATCTGGAGCTACCGTTCCGGGTGCTTCTGAAGCTACTTATCAACCATACGAAGCATTCGATTCTATGAGAATAACTTTGGATGGTGTTTATTTTACTAAAGTAGACTAGTCAATTAAGTCTCCTTGAAGAACCTTAACAATACTTGCTAGTAAAGGGTCGTTATCAGATTTCTTCCATTGTAATTGTTCTGAAATTGCTGCGATACCATTTTCTATGTCACTTTCAGTAATCCCCTCTTCAATATTTTCGATAACAGTAAGAATATCCAAGCAGGTTAAGTAATCTGTGTCTAAGGCAACTTCGATTAATTCTTGCAAGTTAGAAGAGGCATCAAGACCTGATTCCCATATAGCAGCGGCAAATTTTTGGTGATAGGCCTTATATTTTTGATTTTTTAATGCTTGCATTAGGTAATCAATTGACTGGGATTCTTTTAGTTGGTTCAAGATACTTTCAATTCCTAAAGTAACTTGTTCGTTTGTTGTATTCACGTAAACTTCGATAAGCTCAGGAAGAAGAGATGAGGTGCCAAGTTTCTTAATGTCAAGGAGTGCTTTGTTAACAATTTTAGGTTCTGTTGAATGCAGACTTGCAATCATTTCCTTTTTTCTCAATTTTGGTAACGTCAATGTCATTTCAAAAGTTTTTGCAAAAGTAGGGTAACTTTATTATTTGGAATAATTTCTAGCTCCAAAAATTGAACTTCCGACTCGAATCATGTTACTTCCTTCATCAATAGCTAGTCTATAATCCCCACTCATGCCCATAGACAATGTTTGAAAAGCCGGATTGGAAATTTTTATACGATTATAGAGCAAGTTTAATTGACCAAATTCACTCTTTAGCTGAACGTCATTCTTAGTGTTCGAGGCCATTCCCATTAGTCCATTAATCGAGATATTTGATAAAGATTTTACTTCGTTACTAGTAATAAAGCCTTCTAATTCATCAGGATATATGCCGAATTTAGAATCTTCCTGTGCGATTTTTACTTGTAAAAGGCAGTCTATCGTTCTTTCGTTTTGCTTCGCTCTTTTGTTAATTTCTCGTAATAGTTTAATGCTATCTATTGCATGAATAAGAGAGACAAATGGAGCTATATATTTGACTTTGTTAGTTTGCAAATGACCAATAAAGTGCCATTCAATATCTTTAGGAAGCGTTTCTTGCTTTAGAACTAAATCTTGAATTTTATTTTCCCCAAAAATTCTCTGTCCGGCATTGTATGCCAGAAGAATGTCTTCGTTAGGTTTTGTTTTAGAAACCGCCACAAGATCTACATAGGATGGAATTGAGCTCTTAAATTTGAGAAGAGCACTCTCAATAGTAGATGCACTCATAACTCTTCAAGTTGTTTAATAATATACCTTTTTCTATTTCTAGCAAAGTCACGCATCAAATCATTTTTTTCTAGCCAATTATTATAACTGATAGGATGATTCCACCTTAAGATATGAGCTTGTATTTCATATTTATAATTATTTTCGACATCATTAATTAACATAACAATATTTTCTGCTGATAAGTTCTGATCAAGCAGCTCTATGTATCTTTTTTTGAACTTAGCTTTAAATTCTTTATTTTCTATAAGTTTTGTAAACAATACTTTTTGCCATATCGTTTTCTCTGATTTGTAATTCTTTTGTAATGCTTTTTCAAAGTAATTGTTTTTTGTATTCTTTATAGTTGCATCCATGTCAATTACAATATATCTCCATTTAGAATTTTCGCCAATTGACCACATTTTATGGTTATTAGTTGGCCAATCGGCATTTCCAAAATAGGTTTCAATAATATAGTAATCGATTAGATTATTTAAATCTATTTTTTCTGAAACACGATTGAAATTTTTGCTATTGGAAAGGTCACTAGCTTCAGTAAATTCCAGCAGATTAATCAACCCCGAAATTGTACCCTCCTTTTCTTTGAAGATTCCTTCACTAATATTTACACTATCAGGGTTTACATTGAACCGATTAGCGAAATGATGTCTATCTATCCGTTCTCTTAAATTGTGTATTCCCCAATATTCTCCGTTTAAGTAAACAACAACTGGTGTACCTTTCATTGTTTCTAAGCCGATTTCATCAGCAACTCGGCAGGCAATTAAGTCAGCATTTATGCGATTGTTCCAACTAGAATGGAGCGTTCTTAAAATTAAACGTTTAAATATGTTACTACTATCTCCTTCAAAAAAAGAATAATTAAAATTCTCTTGACCATATTTCTTTTTTGCATATAACCGAAGCGATTTTTGTGGGGCAGCAGGTGTTTTTAGACCGTGAATTTTGATGTCTATGTTCTGATGTAACCCTCTCTCTCTTGAAGCATCGAAGAATTCAAAATGACAAGTTCTTATCCAATCCTGAAAACTATTTCCAGTCCATACTAAATTGTCTTGATTAGAATTAATTCCTGGAACATATATCCCTTGTTGATATGAGAAAAGCCCACTACTATCTGTTACTAAAGAAATAATTGGGAATCTGTGTTCAATGGAAGTCTTGGGAATAATAAAATAACTGAAAGCTTCTGGAAGTGCAGGTGCAGAATCACCTTTAAAAGGAAGAAAGGTTATTGTTGTGCATTTGGT
>JABHTA010000030.1 GCA_018669945.1 Flavobacteriales bacterium | reverse complement strand
TGTTGTCAATGTGACTCCACTTTGGACAATCATCGCAACGATTTTTTCTACGAAATAGTGCGCAACTTGATAATAGCTGTATTGCAAAAATAAATAGCAGGAAATAACTAGCTATTTTTTTTGTCTTTGTCATTGGTTCAAATTTACTAATTCACAAATACATCTTTGCAAGTAGAAGTATACAGAATAAAACGATATTTGTTTCGTGGTATATTTACATGCACAACAATAATGAATTTATTCTATCATATAGGGCGATATTTTATCCTTTTGGGGAGGGCGTTCCATAAACCAGAAAAGTTTTCGATATATTGGAAAAGAACAATATTCGAAATGTCTAACCTTGGTTTGGGTTCTCTTGGAATAGCATCTATAATTGCGTTTTTTATGGGCGCAGTTATCGTAATCCAAACAGCATCGAATATCGATAGCGCATGGATTCCTGAATACACAATTGGTTTTACAGCGAGACAATCGATTATTTTAGAATTTTCTCCTACTATTCTAGCGTTAATATTAGCAGGTAAAATCGGTTCAGCGGTTGCTTCAGAGATTGGAACCATGCGTGTTACAGAGCAAATCGATGCACTTGAAATTATGGGGGTTAATTCGGCATCTTATCTCATCACTCCTAAGATTATTGCGGCTGTAGTAATTAATCCTATGTTAGTCATAATTAGTATGTTTTTATCACTAACAGGTGGCTGGCTTGCTGGTGTGATGAATGGGAGCGTATCTACTTACACCTATATTCATGGGATACAATATGATTTCGATTCGTTTTCTATCGTTTATGCCTTAATTAAAACCATGTTTTTCGCTTTTGCCATGACTTCAATTCCTGCATATCACGGTTATTACACTAGTGGGGGAGCGCTAGAAGTAGGTAGATCAAGTACAAAAGGAGTTGTATACAGCAGTGTTTGTATATTAATATTGAATTATATATTAACACAATTAATGTTGAGTTGATAGAATTACAAAACATATCAAAATCTTTCGGAGAAACGGAGGTGTTAAAAGATGTTTCGGCAACCTTTTATCCAGGTAAAACGAACCTAATAATTGGGGCTAGTGGCTCAGGTAAAACTACGCTTACCAAATGTATTGTTGGTCTCATAGAACCTACTGTTGGACATGTTTTGTTTACGGGCGAAGATTTTCATAGCATGAAATTCAAACAAAAGAAAACAGTACGTAAGGAGATTGGGTTCTTGTTTCAAGGAAGCGCTCTTTTTGATTCGATGACTGTTGAGGAAAATATCACTTTTACGCTGTCCATGTTTAGTGACATGAGCATAGAAGAACAGCTTGATCGGGCAAATTTCTGTTTGCAAAGAACTAATCTAGAAAATGTGAATCAGCTATATCCAGCTGAATTGAGTGGAGGAATGAAGAAGCGAGTGGCAATTGCTAGAGCAATTGCCATGAAACCGAAGTATCTTTTTTGCGATGAACCAAACTCTGGTCTTGACCCTCAGACCGCAGCGGTTATTGACAACCTAATAAAGGAGATAACAGAGGAGTATCAAATGACTACGGTTGTTGTCACCCATGATATGAATTCTGTTATCGAAATAGGGGATAACATTATCTTCATTTACAAAGGAGAAAAGTGGTGGGAAGGAAGCAGAGATGCGATATTAAAAACAGATAATCAGGAAGTGGTTAACTTTGTATATGCTTCAAAGTTTATGAAGACGCTTAGAAAATAAAAAGCCTTTCCGAATCAACGAAAAGGCTTTTATTAATGTGTTTCCCGATTAAAATTTCCAATCAATAGAAAGCTCTACATCATCGTAAATGAATTTTCCAGCCACATCACCAAGAATTGATTTTGACTTATACTTAATACCGTAAGTGGTTCTATCGAACGCGAAATCTGCTTTTACTCTTAATCCACCTTCTTCTTCAGTAATTCTTGCTGGGAAATTGATTGGATTAGTAATTCCTTTAATCGTTAAATCTCCAGTAATTTTATAAACATCTTCTCCTCGTTCACTTTTCTCTGATTTTGTAATAACGAACATAGCAGTTGGATTAGCCTCAACACCAAAGAAGTCGTCAGCCTTTAAATGACCAACTAAGTCTGCATTGCTTTCAGCATCATCAATATCAGTACAAGCAATTGAATTCATATCTATGGTGAAACTTCCAGTTACAAAACTATCAGTCATTTCTAAATTAGTTTCGGAAAGCTCAATAGTTCCTTCGTGGCTTCCACCAACCTTACGGCCAACCCATTTAATACCTGCTGGCGCTTCTTCAGCAACAATAACTTGTTCTACCTCTAATTCTTCAGTTTGAGTTTCAGTAACCTCTTCAGCTTCACCATGTCCACCACCTAAAATAGGAGCAGCAACTAAGCCTATTAAACAAGTTAATTTAATTAGGATATTCATAGAAGGACCAGATGTATCTTTAAAAGGGTCTCCAACGGTATCTCCTGTTACGGCAGCTTTATGAGCTTCGGAGCCTTTATAAGTCATTTCTCCATTAATTTCAACTCCTGCTTCAAAGGATTTTTTAGCATTATCCCAAGCACCTCCCGCGTTATTTTGGAAGATAGCCCATAAAACACCACTAACAGTTACGCCAGCCATGTACCCACCAAGCATTTCAGCAACTAATTTGCTGTTTTCAGGATAAATAAGCATCCCCAATATAATAATCCCTATGGGAAACCCAATTGTCAATATTCCTGGCAATAACATTTGTTTTAATGAAGCCTTAGTAGAAATGTCAACACATTTGTCGTATTCAGGCTTACCAGTGCCTTCCATAATTCCAGGAATATCTCTAAATTGACGCCTTACTTCTTCTACCATCTCCATAGCTGCTTTTCCGACAGCATTCATTGCTAAAGCTGAGAATACTACCGGAATCATTCCGCCAACAAATAACATAGCAAGCACAGGCGCTTTAAAAATGTTAATTCCATCAATTCCAGTAAATGTGACATATGCTGCAAATAGCGCTAGTGAAGTTAAAGCAGCTGATGCAATAGCAAAACCTTTACCAGTTGCAGCTGTTGTATTACCAACTGAATCTAAAATATCTGTTCTTTCTCTAACGATTGGTTCTTGTTCACTCATCTCAGCAATACCACCTGCGTTATCTGAAATGGGGCCGAAAGCATCAATCGCTAATTGCATAGCTGTTGTAGCCATCATAGCAGAAGCAGCCAAAGCAACTCCATAAAATCCCGCAAAAGCATAAGAAGACCAAATTGCTGCAGCAAATAATAATACCGAAGAGAATGTAGAGATCATACCAGTAGCTAAACCTGCAATAATGTTTGTCCCTGCTCCAGTGCTTGATTGTTGAACAATTTTAAGAATTGGAGCTTTTCCTAGCCCTGTGTAATATTCAGTAAAAGAAGAAATTGCCGCTCCTACAACTAAACCAACTAACGTAGCGTAGAATACACGCATTGAAGTAATGTCTTGAACTCCTTCTCCATAAAATTCCATTTGCATAGTTTCTGGCAACATCCATTTTACCAACACGAAACAAGCTGCTGCAACTAAACCAATAGAAGTCCAATTACCAATATTTAAAGCCGTTTGCACCTGATCTTCTTTGGCTTCATTAGACTTAATTTTAACTAAAAAAGTACCTATAATAGAAATGATAATGCCAACACCAGCTATAGCCATGGGCAATAAGATTGGTCCAATTCCTCCAAAAGCATCGACAACAAAAGTGCCAGCTTCAGTCATGTCACTAATAACATAGTTTCCAAGAACCATCGCGGCCAATACTGTTGCAACATAAGAACCAAATAAATCAGCTCCCATGCCAGCAACGTCACCCACGTTATCACCAACATTATCCGCAATAGTTGCAGGATTACGCGGGTCATCTTCCGGAATGCCTGCCTCAACTTTACCAACTAAACCAGCCCCAACATCAGCAGCTTTGGTATAAATACCTCCACCAACCCTAGCGAACAATGCAATTGACTCAGCACCTAAAGAAAATCCAGCTAAAGTTTCTAATACAATAGTCATTAATTCACCAGGTTCTCTCATTTTACCAGCAAATTCAGCAGCAACCCACTCCTGGCCCATAAATAATTGATAAAATATAATAAAGAAAGCTGTTAACCCTAGTACAGCTAGCCCCGCAACTCCTA
>JABHTA010000037.1 GCA_018669945.1 Flavobacteriales bacterium | reverse complement strand
AATGTTGTTTGTTACTTCACCGATTCCCTGCATGTTGTTGAGTTCTTCGAATAGAACAAGAGATTCCTTATAATGGCTGAGCGCATCAGTTAAGTTTTCTTGCTCGTAATAATTGCTCGCCAAATTATTATGGCTTTGTGCAATGCCATATTTATCATTGTAATGTTGGTATGTATCCAATGAGCTAAACAGAAACTCTAACCCTTTGCCGTAGTTTCCTAATTCTGTATGTACCAAACCCAACTGCGCATTACGAGAAGAGATAGCTAGAGAATCATTGTGTTCAATTCTTATGTCAAGTGCTTGATTGAAAAACCGGAGAGCTTTGGTGTACTCCGATTGCCTAAAATATATGTTACCAATATTTGTTAAAGCGGATGCAATTTGAGGCTCAGAATTTATTTCTTCAAAAACGGATAGTGCTTGGTTGTAATAGTCAAGTGATTTGGGGTAGTTTGTTTCGTGCTGGTAGAAAATGGCAATTAGAGTGTTTGCGTTCGCAATACCTAAATCGTAGTTAATAGCTTGTGCTAGTTGAAGTTCTTTTTCTCCGTAATAAAGCAGACTGTCTTGGTTACTATTTCGAAAAGACCACCCTAGTTGATGAAGTCTATTCGCTTCTGTTGTGTCTTTCTGTGCTTGTGCATTAAAGCCTAAAAGAAGGAAACTAAGTAGTAATGATGTACAGAACAGATTAATCAAAAGGTCACATTTATCAAAAAGTAAATGTAGCAAAATCGATCCTAAAAAGGGACGATTTGTAAGCCTATTGAGAAGGGGTGTAATTCTGGTCCTTCGTTGTTTTGAAACATTTCCGTTAGGGAGTATGTTGCATATAGGTTTAGGTTGTTATACCCGACCGAAGCACGAGCACTCAGCCTATAAGGCGTAAGATTAAAGTTCGATCTTACTGAATTAGAAAAATCTTCATTACCAAGAGTGTATTTCTGCTTATACTTAGTTCCAACCCGGTAACCGGCTACTACTCCAGCAGTGAGGTGAAACGCTTTATCGGGGTTCTGATCCGTATTAAATGCAAGTAAAAGAGGAATATTAATAAAAGTGGTATTCAGTTTATTGGTCTTAAATGTTTTTGAAGAATCGCTAAGACCAGTTATTACGTTTTGACCAGATAATAAACTTGTGTTATTGTCAAAGTGATATGAGTTAAATTCAAATCCTAGTCCAGTTACAACTTTAAAGTATTCATTAAAAATGTTAAATCCTTTTTCAAGAATATTTATGTTCATACAAAGAGATTTGGCATAGTTTAGTTCTAGAAATTCGTAACCTGCCTGTGGCTGTAATGAACCAGCTGGAGTTAAAAAACCATTAACCCCCATATCAAATCCTGCCCAATGTTTATTTTCGTTATAGCACGAATCGCATCCATCAGTTTTCCAATTCCAATTGTTTTCATCTGTAATAATCCAAAATTTGTTTCCTCTAAATTTTAGTTTGGTAGTATCTGAATTTAAGCTATCCGCCTCGTAACTGTAAAAGTCTCCCGCACCCACGACTTCAATATTTTTCTTTTCTGGTTCACCTTGTAAGAAGACGTCTCCTGCACCACTAACCCTCACATTTACCTCCTCGGTTGCGTTAATTTGTATATCACCAATTCCCGAAACTTTGGCATTGGTCACTTGCGTTACTAAATCGAATGCCATCAGGTCTCCAGCTCCTATTACATCAACTTTATGAACAATTGCGACTCCTGAAAGTTCGACATTGCCCGCTCCCATAATCTTGGTTTCAAGGTTGTTGCATTTTATTGTTAAATCGATGCCCCCTGCACCGGCTACGTCTAGTTTAAGGTTGTCACAAACCAAAGTATCTTTTGAAGTTACTGTGGCAACTCCGCTTAGTTGGATGCTTGTAATATCAGGAGCTGTAATATATAATGTAACGTTTTTTACATTGGCATTTTTTGATTGGGTAATCATTAGTTTTCCTTTAATCACCTCTGATTTTATCTTCTTGAGGTCCTTTTCGGGGGCTTCTACCTCAACTTTCAAATCTCCCGTTGACAGAATAACATCTCCTATTCCAAGGACTTCAATTTCAGTAAATTGACCAACAGGCCGTACCTCTTTTAATTGCCCGAATGAAGAACATGTTACAATCGTTAATAGTGTAGTTAGAAATGCGCTTGTAGTTTTCATAGTTTCTAGTTGTTTTATTTATGACGGAAAGCCTCTACAAAAAGTTACAGTGAAAAACTTAGTTTTTATAACCAAACTAGATATATCAAATCTAAAACTCAGGCATTAAAAAAGGGGCGTATGCCCCTTTTTTAATTAAGTTAAGAATATTGGATTACTGTTTTGTCGCTTTTATTGTTGAAGTGGTAGATCCATCTACATCTTCAAAAGTTACTTCAGTTTTCGATAGCTCAACAATAGTCATCGTAGAGCTGCCACTAGATGCTGCATCTTCTTTCGACTCAAGAACGGTTCCATCACCTGAAACTTGATATACTTGAGTTGTAGTTGAAGTAATCGACCCCAAGGTGGCAGTAGTTGACATTGAACACCACTCTTCCTTTTTTAATTTACAGTTTTCGAAAGTGAAAGCATACTCTATACCTCCAGTCAATACATCAACAGAGACTCCACCACTTTCGAGAGTATATTCCGTTACATTCCATGTTCCGTCTAATTTTTTTACAGCAGCCTGGTCTTTGTTACATGAACTCAACGTTAATCCAGTAAATGCAATTGCTAAGAATAATAAATTCTTCATAATTTCTTTTTTAGTTAAAATTTCTTTTGCACGAAACTATGATTTTTTTTGTTTCCCTACAGAAAGATTATCAGAAAAGCTATTTGGCTCACTTATTTTTAATGTTTCGTTGAAGCTCGAAAGTGTTCGATTCTAAAGCATACGCAATCATATCGCCCTCATCGTTATAGGTAGGTTCAAGATTTACACTTGTTCCAAAAACTTTATTGACCGATTGAATAAGGGTATGTGCAAGTTCTAGGTTTAGAATATGCGATTTGATAATGTCCACGTCTTTTTTTAGCACTCGTTTTTTCAAGAAGGCGGTCATGCCTTGTTTAATGGAAACATGGTCTCTATCTGCAATTCCTGTCTTGAAATGTTCTACAGTAATGCTAGAAACATCTGCCAATACTTCTTCAAGAGTTGTAATTTCTTTAGGGGCTTCTATTTTATCATTGTCGTCAGATTTATTTGCTAAGAAGGCCTCTATTTTTTCTTTTGGTGAATTTACAGCTTGAATGATTAGTTCAGAATCATTTCCGGCAGCCAATAAATTTTCTATCGATAGAGTCTTTTTTGGAGATGCAATATTATGAGCTGCAGCTATATTGGGTTTCTCAAATAAATCGTATTCGAGCTGAACCCCTTTAGCAGGGTCGCTAATGGTTTTAGCTTCAGCGGTTACTAGTCTCGGTGTATAGGCGATATTATCGGGGCTAAATATAACGACAGCAAAAAGAACGATTGCTGCTGCCGCTGCAATTTGACTGGTTCGTTTAATCCAAAGAGGGATAACAACCGATTTTTTAAGGGATCTTTTGTTGTTAAAAACAATAGAAGCCCCCGTTAATTTCGATTTTTTGAATAGTTTTTGATCACTTTTGTAAATAGGATTTGCAGATAAAAAAGAGTTAAGTTCCTTTTGTTCATTAGATGATAAATCACCTTCAATATTAGCAATAAGGTATTCTTCTGCGTTGCTTTCGTTTATAGAAAGAGTAGGAACAACAATTTTTTTGAGGGCGTCTTTTTCTTTAAATTCAATATCATGGGCTATTGATTCAAGTTCAGAATAATCTTCGAACTCGGTTTTCAAATCTGCATGTTGTTCAAGAAATACCATAAGCTCAGCTACCTGCTCTTTAGAGAGGTTGTCTTCGTAGTAATCTACAAAGTATAGTTCGTAGTTGAGTTTATTGATGTCCATATTAGATTACAGCTTCAATGCTTCCTAAGTAGTTTTTTAGAAATTTTCGGGCACGGTAGATGTATACTTTTACCTGTGCTTCTTTTAAGCCTGTGATTGTTTCAATTTCTTTGTAGGAATACCCTTCGTAATCTCGAAGCATTGTTACTGCCTTTTGGTCGGCAGGAAGCTTATCTATTGCATCATGAAGCACTTCGTTTAAATCGGAGTAGTGCGAGGAGTGACTCAAGTCATTATAATTTGCCTCATCCATATTGCCTTGTTTCTTTTCTCTGCGCACTAAATCGATTAGCGTACGGTAAGCCGTGGTAAACATGTATGACTTTGCTTTTTTGGCCTGTATAGCTTGCCGTTTGAGCCACATTTTTTCATAGGTATCTTGCACAATGTCTTTCGCTTTGTCAACATCTTTGATGTTTTTTAGCACAAAACGATACACATTGTCAGCGTATAAGTCAACACATTTGTTATACTCCGATACAGTCATTATTATTAGGACGATTACCTATTAACTTAAGTTACAGCAACAGTAAATTTAATTTTGGGGAGTTGTATTCGCTTAAGTTTTGCTATGAAATCGTATTAATGTTTATAGCAATTGTAAGCGAAGTTAGCTATTTTGAAGGAGAAATTCAAGTGACG
The DNA here is from genome assembly GCA_018669945.1 of Flavobacteriales bacterium. GTDB lineage: Bacteria > Bacteroidota > Bacteroidia > Flavobacteriales_G > NORP312 > NORP312. The sequence continues at coordinate 8,214 of JABHTA010000037.1, read as the reverse complement.
CAAATGCAATGGAAAACTAATTACCCATATCTTCTTTTTGCTTTTTCTCTTTCCTTGCTTACTAGAAATGGGAAGTTGTTTATGTTCATTTACTGAAAAACTTTTTGTCACGTAAATTGAGTATTGGCTTTTCGAAAAAGAAGTAAAGGATAGTTGAACTTGAAATTACAATTGTCCAATAGGCGGTATATTTCAGTAGCCCATCAGTGGGGTTAATGACAGGAAATTGCTTTGTAATTACACTGGCTACTAATCCCAAATTTACTAAATACATAGAATAAGAAATTAAACTTATGTGAGTTACCATTTTTCCGATGGCCGTTCTAAAGGATTTAATAGAGTCAGCATAAGGGAGAAGAAGCATTGCGCCAATTGAAGTACAATTAAAGAAAAAAGTTTTGGAAAAGAAATCGTTAGATTGGTTAGGGTAATATGCGGTGGCAAGAATAATAGCTATTCCGAGAAAGAAGGAAGGCACTGCAATTTTTTGAAAGAACCGTTTGTGATAAAATTTGATATACGCAGCAAGAACCCCGTATATAATAGTATCTAATCTCATTAAGACAACTTTTCTAAAAGTTACGTCCCACCAAAAGGGGTTCATTTGTTGTGGAGCGTTTATAATGCGGTAGATCAGAGGTAAAATAATCATTAAAGCCAACGCGAATAATATTCCTTTTTTTGATGGAAACAGCTTTAGTATTAATACTAACAAGACCGGAAGCAATATATAAAACCATTCCTCTATTGTAAGACTCCAGGATTCCCAGAAAAATCCATAAAACGGGACGGAGAAATTCTGAACAAACAGGAAGAATTTATAGCTGAACTGGTCCATTCTGCCTTTGATTATGCCTGTGCTAACGAATATTATATTAACAATAAGTATAAGGTAGTAGTTAGGTAAGGTCCGAAACCATCTTCTTTTCCAGAATAATAAGACTTGTTTCCATGATAGTATAAAATTATTATCTTGAACCATTTTTAACAATATGCCCCCAATTAGAAACCCACTTAAAACAAAGAACAAATCGACACCGTCTATAAGTCTAATCCAAGGAAATTTTTCTAATGGAGTGTTTTTTAGCATAAATGCACCGTGACCATGCACAACTAGAATTATGGCAATCGCCCGAAAAATATCAAGTCCGTAAATTCGCGAACTATAATTGGGAAATAAATTCATTATTAAATCATTGAAAACTTAGTTTTGGAAACAAGTGTATGTATCATATGTTGCTATGCAATAGTTCTTTTAGTAGACTATCTTACTAATCTTTTTCTCAAAAGCCTTTAATTCGGCACTAAATTTCAATCGCTTTATAAAATCAATCATAATCTTGCAGTAAGCCAGCGAAGTTAAAGATTTGATTTTATCTGTTTATTTCGACACTGTCTCGTGCTGAGCTATATGCACCAAAAACTCCAAAACCATTACTCATATTAGAATACACATTTACTGCCTCAGCACTAAACTTCCCAGAAGCTTCAATTTGTGCTTGAACAGAAACAAAATAATTATGGTATGCTTTACTGATTGATTTTAGTTCAGCAATAATTTTTGTGTATTTAACATCGTAAAGAACTTCATAAGAAAGTGTATCATTAATAAATAAAAGATCCGAGCCGGAATATCCTTGAATTAGGTCAAGATCTATTGAACAAGGGACTGAAATAGATGAGCTTAATATTTCGTCATCTGCAAGAAAGAGTTGAGTACCATAAAAATCTGACTTTAAGCCTTGATCTAATATTTGAAAAGGCACCGGTATATAATCATTTTGCGTCCATAAAACATTTCCAAGAGTGTCTGAATAAACAGTTTCTACTTTTCCAGTCAAATTAACTTCATAATAATTATCTGAATTTAAGTCATCTGTAAACTCGACAATAATATCTTGATACGTTTCGCCAACATGAACAATGGTTTGTTCATATAAAGCATTAATATTGGCAGCAATAGGTATAGTGACATTACCAGAAACGCTATCTAAATCGTTATGTTCAGCAATAATTCTATATGCTTCTCCGTCTTGGGGAACGGTAGAAGAGAAGTAAATTCCGTTATATGAATGTGTCATTAATTCAGAGGTTCCTGCAGCCAAGTTTTTTATCGTTATAGTGGCATCCACAATAGAGTCGTATTGGCTAGGTTCTTGTAAGATATTTTTACTGTTTGATAGGTTTACTTCAATTATTTCTCCGGATTCTAAAACACAGTTCAGCACAATTCTTGAAGTGTCATCACCGCCTTCAAATTCAAGTTCTTTTTGGCAAGAAAATAATATTAGCATTAGCAGTATGTATAGTATTCGTTCCATTAAAAGTCTACTTTATATGCAAAGCTAGGTATGATGGGAAATAAGCTTGTTTGCATTAAGGCTCGGTCTCCTTGATCATTGTATCCCAAATCAACAAAAAATGGATTTTGTCTGTTATATACATTGTAGAAACCAAAAGTCCAAGTTCTAGTCCAGTATGTTTTTTCTTTAGTAAAATTGGCGCCTATATCCAATCTATGATAAGATGGCATTCTCCAGCTATTTCGAGATTCGTAGTAATTAATGCCATAACCACCAAAAGACAGGCCTCTAAAATCGTCTCCTTTTCCTACATCGTAAGGGTTAAAATTGTCACCAAAACCTTGATAGCTGCCAATAGGCAGTGAAATAGCATTGCCAGTCCCATAAACCCATGTTATACCAAGGCTAATGTTTTCTTTTATATCATAACTAAAAGCAACACTTATATCGTGTCTTCTGTCGTATTTGTAAGGAAAAGTCTCTCCAAAATTTAGGTTGTCAAAGCGCCTATTGGTCCACGAAAGAGTGTAACCAAACCAACCAGTTAATTTACCCATTTTTCGCTGAATAAATAATTCTCCGCCATATGACCAACCATTGCCAACTTCAACTTTTTGATCCCACTCTTCATTTGAATCAAAAAAACTGGCCCCTTCTTTATATTCAATTACGTTTTTCATGGTTTTATAATATCCCTCAATACTTATTTCATATTTATCGCGAAACGTATGTGTTAATCCTGCTGCATATTGCACGGATTGCATAGGAGGAATTGAATCAGTTACAGGAACCCATAAATCTGTTGGAAGACCCACAGTTCCATTAGTTAATAAATGAATGTATTGGGTCATTGTTGCCAATGAGGCTTTGAAGGACCAATTTTCTCGAAACATGTAATTGGCAGATAATCTAGGTTGAAGGCTTTTGTATAGCTTTTCATTAACATAGAATCCGGAAAAATGAACTCCAGGGTTTACTTTGATTAAAGCTCCAATTTTTATATCATCTTCTAGATAAGCGTAGAATTCATGAGGGTAAATTTTTGAAGAACCAACTGATGTGTCGATTACTGAAGTTGAGCCATCTGTCATTTGAATAGTTTGTACTCCAGGAGTAAATGTGTGGTAAGTTTCTCCTAATCCAAATTTTACATAATGATTGGGATTGGGTAGATAGTCGAAATCAACTTTACCTCCAACATCATAAATTCCTGATAGATATTCAAATCCAAAAGCACTCGTACTAGTGTCGTTTCTAAAAGATTCAAAATTAAGTCCGACATTGAATTTATATTGGCTATACGTAAATGTCGTGTTAGCGAATAGTTTCTTGTTAATTATAGAGTTCCACCTTAGCGCAGTTGTAATGTTACCCCATTTTAAGGAGGATTCAATATTATCACGATATTGGTTTGGATCATTATCTAATGAGTAATTAGAATTGTCAGTTATATAGGCTTTGTCGTTACCAAGATATGCGCTGAGAAACAAACGATGTTTGTCGTTAAACTTATGATTTACTTTAGCATTTAGGTCATAAAAATAATAGCCAGCATCAAATGTATTTTCTTCTCTATTTTCATAACCTTCTTTACCTTTTTCTCTATCATTATAGGCTTTTATAAAAGGTTTGGCGATAGCATCAATATATGTTCGTCTACCTGAGACTATGAACGAGGTTTTATCCTTAAAAATTGGCCCTTCAAGCCTTAATTTGGAAGAGATTAGTCCAACAGATGCAGAGCCAACAATTTTTTTGGAGTTACCCTCTTTCATTCTTATATCCAAAACTGATGATAGTCTGCCACCATAACGGGCAGGAAATCCTCCTTTTACAAGTGTTACAGAATTGATGGCGTCTGAATTAAACACGGAAAAGAAACCAAATAAGTGAGAGGCATTATATACCGGGACTCCGTCAAGTAAAATTAAATTTTGATCTGGCCCCCCTCCTCGAACGTAAAAACCACTTGTGCCTTCGCCACCAGATTGAACACCAGGAAGTAATTGAATGGCTTTTAGCACATCTATTTCACCCATAAGCGCCGGTAATTTTTCAATTTGCCTCATCGGAATTTCGATGGTGCTCATTTGAGTACGTTCTTCTATATTTTCTGACTGGCTTGCTATAATTTCAACCTCTTGCAAGTCTAACGAAGATGAAAGTGAAACATTAATAGTTGTGTCTTTTTTTCCATCTAATTTGAAAACAATTGGCTTAAAGCCAACAAATGATGCTGTAAAAATAATGCTGTCTGCGGGAAGTGTTAGACTATAGAATCCGTAAACATTGGTTGTAGTTCCGAGTAAAGTTTTTGCATCGAAAACAGTTGCTCCAATCAGTTTTTCTCCAGATTCGGAATCTTCAATGTAACCATTAATTGTTACTTTTTGAGAAAAAGCGAAATTAATTAGAAGAACGAAAGCTCCAATAAGTGCACTGTTTATAATATGCTTGCGAAAGAAAAACATCTTATCTTTATTACCGAAGAAAAAACTAACTAACCTACTTTTTATTGAAAATATATTTTAATCTAGTTTTAAAACAGCCATAAATGCCGACTGAGGAACCTCAACGTTTCCAACTTGTCGCATTCGTTTCTTACCTTTTTTCTGTTTCTCGAGTAGTTTTCGTTTTCTCGAAATATCACCACCATAGCACTTTGCCGTAACATCTTTCCGTACTGCTTTTACAGTTTCTCGAGCGACAATTTTAGCTCCAATTGCTGCTTGAATGGCGATATCGAATTGCTGACGAGGAATTAATTCTCGTAATTTTTCGCAAATCTTTTTCCCAAAAGTGTGCGAATTGTCTTTGTGAATTAGAGCAGACAAGGCATCTACGTTGTCGCCATTTAATAATATATCAAGCTTTACTAAGTTAGAAACTCGGTATTCCATTGGCTGATAATCAAATGAAGCATAGCCTTTTGAAATTGATTTTAATTTGTCGTAAAAGTCAAAAACAATTTCAGCTAATGGTATTTCAAATTGAAGCTCAACTCTATCTGAAGTTAGGTAGACTTGGTTTTTAAATATCCCTCGCTTAGTAATACAAAGGTTCATGACAGGCCCAACAAAGTCAGCTTTTGTAATAATTTGCGCTGCAATAAAAGGTTCTTCAACAGTAGTTAATTTAGAAATTTCTGGTAAATCAGACGGATTATTAACAATAATGCTGTTTTCTTTTGCTGTATGAGCAATATACGAAACGTTAGGGACCGTAGTAATTACAGTCATATCGAATTCACGTTCTAGGCGCTCTTGAATGATTTCCATATGCAACATGCCTAAAAACCCACAGCGGAATCCAAATCCAAGAGCAGCAGAAGACTCTGGTTCAAAAGTTAAAGATGCATCGTTTAATTGAAGCTTCCCCATAGCTTCTCTAAGCTCTTCGTAATCTTCGGTATCCACAGGATAGATTCCTGCAAAAACCATGGGCTTTACCTCTTCAAATCCCTTTACAATATCTGTACATGGATTGGTTACCGTTGTTAGGGTGTCCCCTACTTTTACCTCTTTTGCCTCTTTAATTCCAGAAATAATGTAGCCGACATCACCGGCCTTAATTTCATTTTTAGCCTCCATTTCAAGCCGTAGTATTCCAATTTCATCAGCGAAATATTCTTTACCAGTATTTATAAACTTTACTTTGTCCCCTTTTTTAAGAGATCCGTTTAAAACTCTAAAATAAGCAATTATCCCCCTAAAAGAGTTAAATACCGAGTCAAAAATCATCGCTTGAAGAGGAGCTTCAACATTTCCAACAGGGGCCGGAATACGACTAATAATGGCATTTAATATATCTTGAATTCCTAATCCTGTTTTTCCACTCGCAGGGATAATCTCATTCTGATCACAGCCAATTAAATCTATAATTTGATCAGAAACTTCACCAGGCATTGCTCCCGGTAAGTCCATTTTATTCAGAATTGGAATAATTTCCAAATCGTGTTCTAAGGCTAGGTATAAATTAGAGATAGTTTGGGCTTCAATTCCTTGAGCCGCGTCAACAATTAAAAGAGCTCCTTCACACGCAGCTATTGAACGGGAAACCTCATACGAAAAATCTACATGCCCTGGCGTATCGATAAGGTTGAGCGTATATTTTTCATCTTCATGCTCATAATCCATCTGAATGGCGTGACTTTTTATGGTGATACCACGTTCGCGCTCAATGTCCATATCATCAAGAGTTTGTTCTTTAAGGTCTCTTTCTGAAATTGTATTTGTTTCTTGCAATAACCTATCTGCCAGGGTGCTTTTACCATGATCGATGTGGGCAATTATACAGAAGTTACGAATGTTTTTCATTGAATCAAGTTGAGCACGAAAATACGACAATTACATTCGGTTCATAAATAATTAAGTAGCTTATATCCGGGGTGTTTCTATCTTTGCACAAATTTTTATTGATATGAAGGTAGTTGACCATTTATCACAAGCAAAATCTACGTTGTTTTCGTTTGAAATTCTTCCTCCGTTAAAAGGAAAAAGTATTCAATCTATTTATGATGGCATAGACCCTTTAATGGAGTTCAAGCCTAAGTATGTAAATGTTACTTATCATAGGGAGGAATATATATACAAAGATAAAGGGAATGGGTTGCTTGAAAAAGTATCGATAAGAAAGCGCCCTGGCACAGTCGGAATTTGTGCCGCGATTATGAATAAATATCATATCGATGCTGTGCCTCATTTAATTTGTGGAGGATTTACCAAAGAAGAAACTGAGAATGCATTAATCGATTTGCAATTTTTAGGGGTTGATAACGTATTAGCACTTCGCGGAGACCCGGTAAAAACTGAAGCATCGTTTACCCCGAAAGAAGGAGGTAGCGCATATGCAGTCGATCTAGTTAAACAACTAATGGAGCTTAATAAAGGTCAATATATGATGGATGACGTTTCTCTTGAACCTACAGATTTTTGTATAGGAGTTGCCGGTTATCCTGAAAAACACTTCGAGTCAATGAATCTTGCAACTGACATGCAACATCTAAAAGATAAGGTAGATGCTGGTGCAGAATACATTGTGACACAGATGTTTTTTGACAATGAGAAGTATTTTACTTTTGTGAATAAGTGTCGAGAAATAGGGATTAATTGCCCAATAATTCCTGGAATTAAGCCAATTACTACTTTGAAACATATTACATTTTTACCCAAGTTTTTTAATATTGATTTTCCGGAAGCACTATCAAAAGAGTTGCTCAAATGTAAAACCAACGCTGAGGTTAAACAAGTAGGAATTGAATGGGGGGTTGAACAATCTAAAGGGTTGCGCGATAGCGGAACTCCATGTGTGCACTATTACACAATGGGAAAGTCTGAAGTGGTAAAGAAAATAGCTAGCGAGGTTTTTTAAGGATTTGTCATTAGCTTAGCTACGTATTTCCCAATGATATCAAATTCTAAGTTGACTTTAGAACCTACTTCAAAATTTTTAAAAGAAGTGTGTTCATAAGTGTAAGGAATTATATAAACCGAGAATTTGTTTGTTGAAGAATCGACAACGGTAAGACTCACTCCATTAATTGTTATGGATCCTTTTTCAACAGTTACATCATTTGAAGAGTAAGAGAATGTAAATTTCCAGCTGCCATCTTGTTCCTCAATTTTATCACAAAAACCAATAGCATCAACGTGGCCTTGAACAATGTGTCCGTCTAGTCTTCCGTTCATTTGCATGCAACGCTCCAAATTGATAACGGAACCCTTCCTCAAGAGGCCTAAATTCGTTTTTTGCAGTGTTTCATTTATTGCGGTAACAGTGTATTCGTTTCCATCAATAGCTATAACAGTTAAGCAAACTCCATTATGTGCAATGCTTTGATCAATTTTAAGCTGAGAAGTAATATCGGAAGTTATACTAATGTGAAGATTACCACCTTCATTTTCTAATTTTT
>JABHTA010000041.1 GCA_018669945.1 Flavobacteriales bacterium | reverse complement strand
GTTGAATTATTTCATTTTCATCTATCCCCCATTTTGTTCGAAGAGTAGTTAATATATATTCGTTGTATTTCTGTTCTTCGGTTAAAATTTCTCGTTCGAAATCAAGTTTTCTGTTTTCAAGAGAATTCATATACCTATTATTATTGGCAACGTTCCATTGTCTTGAAGTTCCATCATAGCTATGAGCCGAAGGACCAAGACCAATGTATTCAACTCCTTTCCAGTAGTTACTGTTGTGTAACGAAATGAACCCATCTTTGGCGAAATTAGATATTTCATATTGCTCAAACCCATTTTCTGCAAGTGTTTCGATCAACATTTTGAACTGCTTTTCGGCAAACTCATCAGTAACTTGAAACACTTGTTTCTGTTTCACCATATGAGCTAAGGTCGTTTTTGGCTCAACAGTTAAGCAATAACTAGAGATGTGCTGAATATTTAAACTAATTGCTTGCAGTAAGTTTTTTCGCCACTCTTCATTTGTTTGATTTGGGACTCCATAAATTAAATCGATTGTGATGTTATCAAAACCCAATGCCTGGGCATTCGCAACACACTTTATTGCTTGATCTTTGGTATGACTTCTATTCATGAAAAATAAGTCTCTCTCTCTAAAAGATTGTATACCGATACTTAGCCGATTAATTCCCGCTTGTTTTAACTGTTCTAATTTGATGTGATTGAGGTCGTCAGGATTTGCTTCCAAAGTGATTTCTGCATTTTGATCGACTGTATAAACGATACGGACCTTGTCCAGCAATTTCTTCACTTGCTCTTGGGTCAAAAGTGAAGGTGTTCCCCCTCCAAAATAGATAGTCTCAATTGACTTATCTTTCAGGTACCCTTGGCGCAATTCAATTTCAGCAATAATTGCATCAACAACCTTGTCCTGATTTTGTGTTGACGTAGAAAAATGAAAATCGCAATAATGACATGCTTGCTTACAGAATGGAATATGAAGGTAGATGCCCGCCATTAATAACAGATAGAATTTAGATCCCCCGTCTTCTCAACGCTTCGCTTGGAATAACCAACATTCATATTTATTTATTCAGTACGATTCGGAACGTAGTTCCTTTTCCTTCACCAGATTTATGAACAAATATTTTACCTTTATGGTAATCTTCAATAATTCTCTTAGTAAGTGAGAGTCCCAAGCCCCACCCACGTTGTTTAGTAGTGTACCCTGGTTCAAAAATGGCCTTTTGTTTAGTAGAAGGAATCCCTTTACCTGTATCTATAATGTCTATTATGATATTGTCACGCTTTTCGATAACGTCCAGTGTAATGTTTCCATTTCCTTCCATCGCATCGATGGCATTTTTACACAAATTCTCGATTACCCAATTAAAAAGAGAAATACTCAATTTGATCGTTAAATTGCCAGTTGAAATAATTTCAATTTTCACCTTATTCGATGTTCTATTTCTAATATAATCCACCGCATTTTCGAGTACATCGTAAATATTCTCTTCCACTAGTTTTGGTGTAGAACCAATTTTAGAAAACCGATCAGTAATCGTTTCTAATCGATGGACATCTTTACTCATTTCGTCCGTTGTGGAACCATCCACCCCTTGCGATTTTAGTATTTCTACCCAGGCCATTAAGGACGACAAAGGAGTTCCCAGTTGATGGGCTGTTTCCTTTGCTAAGCCCACCCATACTTGATTTTGTTCTGCTCGTCTTGCAAGGTTAAATAGAGAATAAGATATTAAAACGAATAGTCCAATTATCCCAAATTGAATAAACGGATAATAAGTCAATTGAGTTAACAACTCTGAATCTTGGTAGAAAATATAACTTTTTTGACCTTCTCCCAAATCAACCAAAATCGGATCGTTGTGAGACATCATTTCATTAACAAGTTGCGTTCGGAGTGTTTTATCTTCAACAATTTCTGGGGCTACATTTCCGTAATTAAGCACCACTGTTTTCGATTCATCCATAAATAAAACAGGCACAGATGCAGAATTGACTACTATTTCGGAAATAAAAGATTTTACCAAATCATCTAAAACGTGTTTTAGCTCTGCAAAAAGGCGAGAATCTTTATAATAAAGGTAATTCTTTCTCCCTCCAAAAATTGTGATTTGAATAGGTTCGTTCAACTCCCCCATTTTTATCATCTGCTCTTTTAACGATGCTGGGTCAACACTTTCTCCTTCTAAGTTTCGATACGAAACCACATTGCCCTCATCATCGGAAAGTATTACTGGGACGGTAGTGTTGTCAGCAACGACTTTAAGAACAAATGTGTAGTCTTGAATTTCTTCGTTGCTTGCCAACTTTTTGGTTGCTTCAGCCCACAACTCAACTTTATTTCGTTCTTCAACTCCAATTTTGGTAAACAGCTCATTAGTATATTTTACTAGATTAGCCTTCTTTCGAATTGCATCTGCCCACAACCGAACTTTCTGTCTTTCTTCCAGCTCTATTTTCCCTGCCAACTGGCTGGTGTGCCAAAAGGAAATACCAATAATAAGCACCGCTATTATGCCCAAAATATATTTCCAAAGTTGCTTTTTTGAATATATGTTCACGGTTCAAAGATAATGATTGATTGCTTTTTGGAGTGAATGATGAAATTCCTTCTTGGGGAGCCCCATGTTTACCATATTTCTAGGACTACAAACCTATCAAATAGACAATAGAAATATAGGTAGCATAAACAGGATATGCCAACCCCATTTTTACAGACCACCGTATTCCCTTGCATCAATATAATAATTTTCTGGTGCAAAACCAATTCTATACTTCAAGGATACAAACAATGGATCATCAGAAATCATCATCATCAAAATCAAAGTCATCTGTATTCTTTTTTTCTTTTTCCTCTTTTAGAATATTTAAAAACTTCTGCTTGGTTGTTTTATTGTTTTCGCCTTCCTTCTTCTGTATTTTATTTTGGGAATCATCTTCATCCCATTCTATTGCGAACTCCAGTTTCTCATCAGATTGCTCTGCTTCAATTAGTGTTGTATCATTATTAAACAGTCCAAATTCATCTTTAAAGGCTTGCTTCACTGCTTGCTTTTCTTTTCGAACTTCATCTTTGGCTGTTTCTGAAATCGTATTCTTTTCATATTCTACAATCGGATTTTCTGTGGTGCCCGTCATTGTTAAATAAACTTGTGTTCGTCCTTGGCTATTTTCCCTATCCCCGTTTCTTGTCAGTAACTCTGAGAGATAAAAATTCATTTTGTAGTTTATCTCGTTATTGAATGTGTGCGTTCCTTCAACTACCATATTCATTGCCGAAGAATTAATCTCCATTTTTGGAATAGTAATCACCTCATTTTTTATTAAAATTTGATTTCGTAATGTGTTGAATTTAATATGCTCCAGCTCTTTCTTGAAATCCGCTGACTTGATAAATATATTCAATAGCTTGTTAGACTTTATATAATCTGACACACTATAAAGTGGTTTAAATCGAATTAACTCACCGTCGCTAATAGTGATGTCAATATTTGTATATATTTTTTTAGGATTCACCTTAAGCTTGCTGGTAAAATCAGTTTTAAAATTAACCGTGGCGTTAGCGTTCCCTTTTAAATGTTTACTGGTAAGTTCTTCCTGTCCAAAATTCTCGAAGTCATAGAACAGTTTTTTGATGTCGATTTGGGTAATATTTGCTCCTATTACTGCTCTATAATTTCCTCCATTAACGGGATAAAAAATACAATTAGCCTGGTATTCTCCATCCATAGAATTGAACTGAAGTGGAGAAATTTTCAGTTTACTATTCGAAAATTTCATAATACCAGAAATATCTGTAGCCGAAAACCGTCTAAACAAAACCTCACCAACATTCGCTTTTAGATTTAAATTAATATTCTCTGGAAGAACAACAGAATATGCCGTGTCACTCTCATCAACATTGCTAGAAAGTAGCTCGTTAAAATCTAATTTACTTGAGTTGAACTCTGCTTCGACAGTTAACTTCTGCCCATCAATCAACAAAAAAGCCATCATATTTGAAAAAATTCCTGTAAGCGAAAAGTCTGAATTAATAACTGACCCCGACAGCTCATTTATCAAAACATCATTACCGTGAAGAGCCAAATCTGCATTAATGTTTTTGTAGTATTTATCTGATCCTTTGACTTTGAAATTCACATTTTTTAAATTAACGGCCCCCGAGGTCTTAGCTCTTTCCAAATCACTTAATTTTAGATTTGAAATATCATCGACCATTCCCTTGTAATTTGCGTCAATTTTCATGTTGCCTTGTATGACCGAAAGTGTGTCTAAACCTAGAAAATTCTTTGTGATTTCTAAATCAAACACTCCAACAAGATTCACCTCAACCAACGGATGTTTTGTTCCTTTCATCTTGTAATCTCCTTGTACCAATCCTCCATCGAATTGAAAAGAAACATTGGTGAGCTCAAGGTTGTTATTCCCTGTATACAACCCGTCTAAGTTCAAATTTCGGAGCTCGATTTTTTTAGTTTTTTCGACTATTGTTCCATTTTTTATAGCGAAATCGGCCGTAATTTTGGGAGTTCTATTATTTGAAACTTGACCTATTATGTTTGATGAAAATGTAATCTCTCCTTCACTTTTGTAAGCTTCCAAACTCTTTGAATATCTCTTCGGAAGAAGTGCTAAAGACCTCACAATATCTAAATTTTTTCCTTTTACATTCAAATCGATCAGAGTATGGCTAGCGTTATCAATTGTTCCCTCAATTTCAAAATCTAAACTATTATCGACTTCCAAACCGCCTCTTCTGATATCATAATGTTTGGTGCTACTATTGATATATAATCCAAAGTCAACATTTAGGTCGCGATTTGTAACCCACTGAGTTGATTTTAATTCGCAAACGCGCATATCGAATTCGCCATATATATCTAGCTCGAACTCATCTTTAGAAAATAGACCTTTCAAATACGCATGATGCGCATCAAATTGAATTTGATCTTTTCTTGCCGCTTCTTCATAATCTACTTCCACATTGTTAAGCGTAACTTGCTCTAAGTTAATTAAAAAGTCGTTGGTTTTCGACTCCGTTTTTTTAAAAATGTGATAATTATCGTACCCTTCTTTGTCAACTCGTGGGTTAATAAAGCCATCCTCAAGAGTGATTTCTCGAAGAATAAATCGGTTTTTTAAGATGTCAACTAAATTAAACTGAAGATAAGCATGATGAAAATAAAAAAAAGTATCCTGCTCTCCTACCTTTATCAGTGCATCTTTCGCCCATACATTTTGAAATTCTAATGATGTATAAGGAAATTTTTTGAAAACGGTAAGTTGCACATCGTCAACGCCTATTTCGGCCGCTAGCTGCTTGTTAATCTGCTGAACTGCTAAAGTTTTTAAGCTCCCTTCATAATACTTACTGATAACGAGACTTGCTCCAAATCCAAGTATGGTCATGAAAACCGAAAACCATATTAACCGCTTTATAAACTTCATCTGCTATATAACGAATTCAAAAGTTTATTGGTATTTATCCTAAACGTTTCAGCATGTCTACTTCTTGTGGAGACAAGAATTTATGCTTTCCTCTCGGGACATCTTTTTTTGTTAATCCAGCAAAATAAACACGATCTAGTTTAGTTACAGTGTAACCCAACGCCTCCATCATTCTGCGAATTACTCGGTTTTTACCTGAGTGCAATTCTATCCCTATTTGCTTTTTATCCTTACCATCACCAACGTAACTCACCGCGTCAACGTTTACCACCCCGTCATCTAACTCAACTCCTGAAATCATCTTGTCCAAATCTCCTTTTGTTGCGTTTTTATGAACAACAACATGGTACACTTTTTTGATTTGGTATTTAGGGTGAGTCAACTTCTTGGTTAACTCTCCATCATTTGTAAAAAGTAATAAGCCCGTTGTTTCTTTATCTAATCGCCCAACTGGATATAACCTTTCTTTGCATGCTCTACCGACTAAATCTAATACTGTCTTTCGCTTTTGGGGATCGGTTACTGTAGTTATATATCCCTTCGGCTTATTAAGTAACAAATACATTGGTTTTTCTTTCACAATCTTGTCATCACCAAAATGAACTACATCTCCAGGTGATACTTTTATCCCTAATTCAGTCACTACCTTTCCGTTGATTTTCACAACCCCAGTACCAATTAATTTATCTGCTTCCCTTCTTGAGCAAATTCCAGAATTGGCAATATATTTATTCAGTCGAATCAACCCTGAATCAGCATTTGTGACTTGTTTTTCTTTTTTTTCGTCATACTTTTTTTTTCGAAAAAAAGCATCTTTTTCTGCTTTTCTATCAACAGGTTTGCCTTTACGTTTATTGTTTTTTGGATATGCCATGGTGCAAAACTACTTAGTATGTAATTCCACCCTACAAAAAACTCGCTGTATTGCTAACAATTCAACGTGTATACTAATCGAACGCAGAAAAGGCATTGTCAATATGCTCAGCAATGAGTTGGCCATTCTCTCGTAAAACTGAAATGACATCAAATCTTGCTTCTTTATCAATATCGAATTGCTCAATATATTGGTGAGCCGCTTCAATAATTCTCTTTTGTTGACCCCTGCTTATAAATTCTTCAGGATTTCCGAAATATGAAGTTCCCCTAGACTTTACCTCAACAAAAATAATTTCATCGTTTGTCTCTGCAACAATGTCTATTTCGAAACGCTGAAACCTCCAATTAATAGCTGATATTTTGCACCCATTCTGTTTCAACAATTCGACCGCCAATGCTTCACCCTTTTTTCCGAAATTATTATGCTGTGCCATTATCTAGGTATTGGAATAATAGTTGTTTTAGGTAGGTTGAGAATTATTATCTATTTTCGAAATCAAATATAACTAACATGAAAAAACTACTGACGTCAATTGCATTAATCGCCTTATTTACTATTAGTCCTGGATTTGCTCAATTTCAAGGAGTTATCGAGTTTGAAAAAATAAAAACGGAAACAACTAAGTATTCCTATTCTGTTAAAGGGAATAAAGTTCGAATTGATGAAACAGGTCCCGATGGTTCAGTAAAAGGTATAATGATTGTTGATTTATCTAAATCAACTGTTATAGCTTTAAGTCCTGAAAGAAAACTTTATATGGATGCCACCAACAAAAGAACTGCACCAGTAATCAAGCCAGAAATAACAAAAACAAAAAACAAAAAGACTATTAATGGTTTTGAATGCACCGAATGGATTGTAAAATACTCGCAAGAAAACACTCAAATTTCTTATTGGGTATCTCCTGAAACAGGGTTTGATTTCTTTGAAAAACTTATCAAGGTGCTAAACAGGAAAGATAAATTATCCAAGTATTTCATCGCTATTCCTGGTAATGAAACCGTTTTTCCTGTTAATGCTGTGGAAAAAAACATGGACGGCACTATTAAAACAGAGCTAAAAATCACAAAAATTGACAAGAAAGAATTACCTGATAGCTTATTCGATATTCCGAAAGACTATCAGAAGTTTGAGAGGTAATTACTGTTTTTCATAAATGAGTTTAACTGAAGAGCCAACCACTAGGTTGGCTCTTTTGTTTACTATAATTGCTCTATTGTCATCAATATGGCCAATAGGAAATCTGAGACATACCGGATAATTGTATTCGGTAACAGCCTCTAATATGATTTCTTCAGCTGTTTTCCCAAAGGGAATAGCATTGTCGTTCATGTTGCTCATCGCTCCAACAATTAGCCCAGCTAGGTTTGATAATTTGCCGGAACGTTTTAGGTTTTGCATCATTCTGTCAACATGATACAAGTACTCGTCTACGTCTTCAAGAAATAAAATTTTTCCAGCTGTATTAATCTCCGATGTTGAGCCCATTAGTGAATAAAGTAGAGATAAGTTTCCTCCAGTCAATTCTCCTTCACGTGTACCTTTTCTATTAAATTGATGAGCAGGAATCTCATAGGTCAATCGCTCTCCAAAAAGTGTCTTTCTCAAAGATTCTAAGGCAAGTTCTGTATTGGTTTCAAAATTAATGGGCATTGTTCCGTGAATGGTTTGAATACCTAAATTGCCAGATATATGAGAATGCAATACCGTAATATCGCTATAACCTACTACCCATTTTGGAGTTTTTTTGAACTTTGAAAAGTCAAGCCCATCAACTATTCTCACAGTACCATAGCCGCCTCGAGCACAAATTATTGCTTTGACTGAATCATCATCTAGAACGGTCTGAAAATCAGCCGCTCGCATTGAATCATTTCCGGCAAATTGATTGTTTTCCTCAAAAAGGTGATCTCCAAAAACTACTTCCAAACCCCACTCTTCTAATTTATTAACCGCGAACGACAACTCTTCTTTAATAATTTTTCGCGCGGTTGATACAATGGCTATTTTGTCTCCTATTTTCAAGTATGGCGGCTGTGGCATAATATGATTGGTTTGCTATCTTTACGCGCTAAAAGTAGCAATAATGACCGAGCCAAAAAGATATACGATTACCTCTGCACTTCCTTATGCTAACGGACCGTTACACATTGGCCATATAGCAGGGGCATATCTTCCTGCGGATATTTATGCTCGACACCTTCGGCAACAAGGGAAAGACGTTTTATTTGTTTGTGGTTCTGACGAACACGGGGCAGCTATTACTCTTAGAGCAAAGAAAGAAGGGACAACCCCCAAAGCAATAGTCAATAAATACCACAATCAAATAAAAAAGGCATTCGAAGATTTCGGAATGTCATTCGATTATTATCACCGAACATCTTCAGAGTTACATCACAAAACTGCTTCCGATTTTTTTAAAGTATTAAACGACAAAAAAGCATTAACCATTGACACATCAGAACAGTATTTTGACGAAGATACTCAACAGTTTTTGGCGGATAGATACATAGCGGGCACTTGTCCAAAATGTGACCATAACGCAGCCTATGGTGACCAATGTGAAAAATGTGGAAGTGCTCTTAGCCCAACAGAACTTATTAATCCCAAATCCACTTTAAGTGGAGCTACTCCTATATTAAAAGAAACGTCTCATTGGTATTTACCAATGCAAGACCATGAAGAATGGCTC
>JABHTA010000032.1 GCA_018669945.1 Flavobacteriales bacterium | reverse complement strand
TTTTCTAAATCAATAGCTGCTGCAATTAAATTAGCTATCCCTTGCCAAAGAATTGGTGTTGCGATAATAGGGTTAGAAGTTCCTCATGCACATATTCATTTGGTACCTATCGACAACGTAAGTGATATTGATTTCTCTAGACCTAAGTTACACTTACCTCCTGAAGAAATGCAGAAAATAGCCCTGGCAATTATTGACAAACTCTAACCTTTTCTGTTCGGGTTATCTTTAAGAAAAGAATCCCAACCAGAATATTTCTTCCCTTCTACTCCAATTCCACCTTGATACGAATGACATAATGCTGCCGCTAACCCATCTGTAGCATCTAACAGCTTTGGAATCTCTATTCCTAAAACACTTTTTAACATAGCAGCCACCTGTTGCTTAGATGCAGTTCCGTTTCCGGTAATCGATTGTTTAATCTTTCTTGGTGCATATTCGGTCGTGGGTATATCTCTATACAAACCTGCTGCCATCGCAACACCTTGAGCTCGGCCAAGTTTCAGCATCGACTGAACATTTTTTCCGTAAAAAGGGGCCTCAAGAGCCATTTCATCAGGGCAGTATTCATCAATTAATGATAAGGTTCTCTCAAAAATACGCTTCAACTTTAATGGATGATTTGCCAATTTATTTAAATGAATAACACCCATCGTTATCATTTCAGGTGCCTTTCCAACAACCTTAATAACACCGTATCCCATAATTGTGGTTCCTGGGTCGATTCCTAATATTATTCTTTCTGAACTCAATAAACTACTTTTGCACTTGCATGACGTTGAATAACAAAGCTATCAAAATAGTGTCCTTTATTGTTAAGTTAGCTATAGTAATTTGCGCACTCTGGTTTCTCTATACAGAAATTTTCAAAAATGAAGATATAGACAAAATACGATCTTATTATGTCCGACTGTCATCAAACCAATTTACAAGTTTAGGTCTCTTTCTTTCCCTCTTATTGATGCCAATCAACTGGTTTCTAGAAATAAAAAAATGGCAATATTTAGTAAGTAAAATTGAGCATGTTTCAACCACTAATGCTATTAAGGCAATTCTTTCTGGTATTACAATCTCTGCAGTTATGCCTAATCGCACAGGAGAATTTTTAGGTAGAATTGCTTATGTCAACAATGCCGATAGAATAAAAGCTGCATTAATTACGATAATAGGAAGTTTAAGCCAGCTAACCGTTACTATTTTTTTTGGCGGGCTAGCACTAATTACTTTGCTACTTCAAAATCGCTTTGAGATAGAACCAATCATGCAGTATTCACTTTGTATTATTCTGTTTTGCATTATAACCTTAACTCCAATCTTTTATTTTAATTCATCATTAATTTTTACACTCACAAAAAACATCACAGTATTAAATCGCCTTACTAAATATGCACACGTTTTTAAAACTTATTCATTCAACGAGCTAAAAAACACTCTTTACTTCAGCTTTGGTAGATACTTCACATTTACAACACAGTTCATTATTCTGTTGCATATTTTTAACGTAGACATATCTATAACAAATGCTATTATTGCCATAAGTGCGGCATTTTTTGTAATTGCTACAATACCTACCCCTGCATTAATAGAAATTGGAATTCGTGAGGCTACTTCACTACTATTTATTAGTTTGTTTAACGCCAATCAAATTGGAATTATTTCCGCCACATTTACATTGTGGCTTGTTAACATAGCTATCCCTTCTTTGTTAGGGGTTGTGTTTATTTTTCAAGCAAAATTTGTTAAATCAAATCGGAAATGATGCACTTTCTATTATTAGCGATTATTACCATTTTTTCTAGCTATTTCCTTCTTGTGCTTTATTTAATTATTGGGTGGTTAAAATCCAATTCCAACACACAACAAACCCAAAACCCAGCTGCCAAATTTTCAATAATCATTCCTTTACGTAATGAAACAGACTCAATAGAATCTTGTATTCAATCATTAAGTGGCCTCAACTACCCAAAAGATTTTTTTGAACTAGTCCTAGTGAACGATAATTCAACGGATAACTCAGCGCATGTTACAGATAAAAAAATTAAAAATTTACCTAATGCTAAGCTAATTCACTTAACAAAAAAAAAGGGGAAAAAAGCTGCACTAGAATTAGGAATTGAGACGGCTAATAATCCAATAATTATTACAACAGACGCAGATTGCAACTACCCACCCTCCTGGCTAAACTGCATTAATGAGTTTTATCAAGAAACGAATGCCAAAATGATTGTTGGTCCTGTCCTGTTTAACTATCAAACCACCTTTGATAAAATACAAGCGTTAGACTTTCTAAGTCTAACGGGTACTGCTATTTCAACACACTTTCATAATCATAAAATATTGAGTAATGGTGCGAATCTAATTTTTGAAAAAAAAACATTTACAGATATTAATGGTTATTCCTTTATTGATAGTATCCCCACAGGAGACGATATTTTGCTTATGAACAAATTCAATAGTGTTTATCCTAATTCGATCAAGGTGCTCAAAAATATTGATTGTTTAGTTCGTACTGCACCCTCAAAAACCTTAGCTAAATACCTTAATCAAAGAATTCGTTGGGCGTCAAAAATCAGTAGTCATCAAAATACTTTTTCACAGATTTTAGGGCTAATTATCTTCCTCTCTAACTCATCATTGATAGTTCTATTAATCTTAGGAGTAGTGAATATAAAGTTGATAGAATTTTTTCTGATTCCATTTGTTCTTAAATGCTTTATTGATTTTTTGTTTTTATTTTTGGTGGCCCGATTTTTTGGAGAAAAAAGGCTACTTTGGTTGCTTGTAATTACAGAACTCTTTAATATGTTTACTGTTCCAATTATAACAATAACAAGCTTAGTTAAAGGGTATTCCTGGAAAGGAAGGCAATATTAATTATGTCCAACAAAAAAGATAAATACTCACATTCGCTGTCCTTTTATGCTTGGCAAAAGCTAAAAAAGAATAAGATTGCAGTTTTCGGAATGCTAGTTATAGCCATAGCTGCTTGTATTACAATTTTAGGGTCATTGATTCGGCCAGATTTTACTGTCAACTCTAATACACAAATATTGGAATTAGCAAAAAAGAACCCTGGTTTTGAGGTTGAAATGATTCGCTATAGGAAAAATAAAGACATTGAAAGACCATCATTTATTTGGCGGATGATGAATGGAGGTCGGGAAGATGAATATAAATCAATCCCTATTTATAGCTATGAATTTACAGGAAGTGATATAATTGTTGAAGTATATACGGGTAAAAATAAAGAATTTACAGGAAAAAAAATACCCCAAAAACTTGCTGACATTATTTACTCCGTAGATTCAAACAATAAATATAGTGAAGATGGACAAGGCAATATTAGCTTCTATGTTCTTAACGAAGGGAAGATTACTCGTTCGATCACAGATCTTCAAAAAGAAGTTGTCAATAAGCACATTTATAAAAAAAACTATTGGTTAGGAACCGATCAATTTGGAAGAGATCTGCAATCTAGACTAATGGCAGGAACGCTTGTTTCGCTATCAGTTGGTTTTATTTCGGTTGTAATATCTCTTTTAATCGGAATCCTTTTGGGCTCTATCGGTGGTTATTTTAGGGGATGGATTGATGATGCAATAATGTGGGTAATTAATGTTGTTTGGTCTATACCAACGCTATTATTGGTCATTGCAATTACTTTCGCTCTTGGTAAAGGTTTCTATCAAATTTTTATCGCTGTAGGATTAACAATGTGGGTTGAAGTTGCCCGTGTTGTGCGGGGTCAAGTAATGAGTGTAAGAGAACAAGAATTTATTGAAGCAGGAAAAGCTCTTGGGTTTGGTAACGCTCGAATCGTGATACGTCATGTGTTACCTAATGTTATGGGGCCAGTAATTGTTATTTCTGCCGCTAATTTTGCCTCTGCTATTTTAATTGAAGCGGGATTAAGCTACCTGGGTATTGGAGTCCAACCTCCAATGGCTTCTTGGGGGAGAATGATAAACGAACACCAGGGTTTTATCACAACAGGGAAAGCATATTTGGCTATTCTCCCTGGTATTGCGATCATGATTATGGTTTTATCTTTCATGCTAGTAGGCAATGGTTTACGAGATGCATTAGACACGAAATCGATAGAAGAAGGCCCTTCTGCAAATGTTCCAAGCCAATAAGATTTCATCACTTTTTTAATTAAATTTGCTATCCTAAAGTTTTTAGATGAAAAAAGTAGCACTGATAACGGGAATTACTGGGCAAGATGGAGCATATCTGGCTGAATTACTTTTAGAAAAAGATTACATCGTACACGGTGTGAAAAGAAGAAGTTCTTCATTGAATACCGATAGAATTGATCATTTGTATCGAGACCAGCACGAAGAAAATGTAAACTTCTTTCTTCATTATGGTGATTTAACCGATTCATCTAATTTAATTCGAATCATTCAGGAAACGCAACCTGACGAAATTTACAACCTTGCAGCACAATCACATGTTCAGGTTTCATTCGAGGTGCCTGAATATACTGCTAACACAGACGCATTGGGCACGCTTCGTATTCTTGAAGCAATTCGGATATTAAAATTAGAAAAGAAAACTAAATTTTATCAAGCTTCAACTTCTGAATTATATGGAAAAGTACAAGAAGTCCCGCAAAGTGAGACAACGCCATTTTACCCTAGAAGTCCTTATGCTGTTGCAAAATTGTATGGTTTTTGGATTGTAAAAAACTACAGAGAAGCATACGGTATTTATGCCTGTAACGGAATACTATTCAATCACGAAAGCCCTTTGAGAGGAGAAACTTTTGTCACTCGAAAAATTACACGTGCAGTTGCTCGAATAAAATTAGGTCTACAGAAAAAACTATACGTTGGTAACCTCAATGCAAAACGTGATTGGGGTCACGCAAAAGATTACGTTGAAGGCATGTGGCTAATGTTACAGCAAGAAAAAGCTGACGATTTTGTGCTAGCTACAGGTGAAACACACCCAGTAAGGACTTTTATAGACATGGCTTTTAAAGAAGCAGGCATTGAAGTCGAGTGGAATGGAAAAGGCGTAAGTGAAAAAGGCACGAATAAAGCTAACGGAATCGTTTTAGTAGAAGTTGATGAGCGTTATTTCCGCCCTACAGAAGTTGAACTTTTAATTGGTGACGCCTCTAAAGCTGAAAAAGAATTAGGATGGAAACCAAAACACAACCTTCAGGAATTAGTGAGTATAATGGTACAAGCTGATATTACTCTATTCGAAAAAGATAAGTACCTCATGGAAGGTGGTCATGGGGTTTTGAATTCTCACGATGAATAAAAATTCTAAAATATATGTTGCTGGTC
>JABHTA010000269.1 GCA_018669945.1 Flavobacteriales bacterium | reverse complement strand
TCCAGGATAATAAACATCTTGTGCGATAAGCACCTTACTAACCAATTTACCATCAGGTCCAGTTTGCTTCGTTACCAAAGTTCCTCCAAGAATTCCTGCTGCTATATCTTTTACTTTATCAATACCTTTTGCAAGCACAACACCATGAGAACCAGTCTCTTTAGTTTGTCCTTTTCCTCTACCTCCCGCATGAATTTGGGCTTTAATCACGTACCATTCTGTACCTGTTTCTTCAGTCAGTTTCTTAGCTGCTTCAACAGCCTCCTCAGGTGTGTCGGCAACAATACCTTCCTGAATTGCAACTCCATAACTTTTTAAAATCGACTTTCCTTGATACTCGTGTAAATTCATTTTTTACCTTTATTTATGGTGATTGTTAATGACACCAAAAATAACTTTTTTCGTGTTTTTTGCAAGGCATTTTCTCTGTTATGTTTAATTGATTTAATTTGCTTCAAGAATCCATCATGATAGTAGCAAAAAACATAGTTAAGTCTTACGACAATTTAGCGGTATTAAAAGGAGTTAATCTAGGGATTACGAAAGGAGAAATTGTATCAATTGTTGGCGCCTCTGGTGCTGGCAAAACTACCCTCCTTCAAATTATTGGGACCCTTGATAAAGCTGATAAAGGCGAGCTTATTATTAAAGGTACTTCCGTTGCAAAACTCAATGACAAAGGGTTGGCTAAATTTAGAAATGAAAATATAGGTTTTGTATTTCAGTTCCATCAACTACTGCCTGAATTTACTGCTTTAGAAAACATTTGTATCCCAGCTTACATTGCAAAAAAGTCAAAAGCTGAAGCAGAAAAAGAAGGATTGAAATTGCTAGAATTTTTAGGTTTACCGGATCGAGCTAACCACAAACCTTCTGAACTTTCTGGTGGGGAGCAACAACGTGTCGCTGTTGCCCGAGCCTTAATAAATAGACCTGCTGTGGTATTCGCTGATGAGCCATCTGGAAACTTAGATTCAGCTAATGCAAAAGAACTCCACGAGCTGTTCTTTAAATTACGTGATCAGTTTCAGCAAACTTTTGTGATTGTAACGCATAATGAAGAATTAGCGAATATGGCTGATAGAAAACTGACCATTTCTGACGGGGTAATCGTGAGTTAGCTTTATGAACCTTCCTCTCTCTGAGCTTAAAGAATTCCTTGACGAGAAATCGGTTCTGTACAATAAGCCAAAATTTATTAATTCAGACCCTATTTCAATTCCGCACCAGTTTTCAAAAAAACAAGATATTGAGATTTCAGGTTTTCTATCGGCCACTATTGCTTGGGGTAACAGAAAATCAATAATAAAAAATGCTCAAAAGTTAGTAGATTGGATGGATAATAGTCCTCACGATTATATTACAAATGGCACGGATTCTGATTTCGCCGTTTTCCAAAAATTCGTTCACAGAACATTTAATGGGGATGATTGTCAGTTCTTTATATACGCTTTGCAACAGTTATATAAAAAACATGAAAGCCTAGAAACTGTTTTTTCCACTGACAAAAATGATGACGAATTAGACACAAGTAATTTCATTTGCAGCTTCAGAAAAGCATTTTTTTCTCCTTCCCACCTTCCTAGAACGGAAAAACATGTTAGCAACCCTCTTAAAGGCTCTTCTTCAAAAAGATTGAATATGATGTTAAGGTGGTTTTGCCGGCACGACACAAATGGTGTCGATTTTGGAATTTGGAACAAAATAAAACCAAATCAATTAGTTTGCCCACTCGATGTCCATACAGGTAATGTGGGGCGAAAACTTGGTTTATTGAAACGGAAACAAAACGACTGGAAAGCCGCAATAGAGCTTACAAATAGCCTAAAAAAATTAGACCCAATTGATCCTATTAAATATGATTTCGCATTATTCGGATTAGGAGTATTCGAAAAGTTTTAATCTATTCGTATAATAAATCTTCAATTATTACTTTTGCGCTTTAATGGAATTTGTTAACCCTTCGTTTTTATACGGGCTTCTCGCAATAGCGATTCCAATTATCATTCACTTATTTAATTTTAGAAAGTTTAAGCGAATAGCATTTACAAACGTCCGATTTTTAAAGGAAGTTAAAGAAGAAACACAGTCTAAGTCTAAAATTAAACATTTACTTATTCTCCTATCAAGAATTCTGGCAATAGCATTTTTAGTCTTGGCTTTTGCTCAGCCCTATTTACCTGCCGAGAAATCAGAAACTTATAACAAAAATGCCGTCAGCATATTTATAGATAATTCATTTAGTATGGATGCTGAAGGCGAAACTGGTCGACTGTTCGAAGTTGCAAAGAAATATGCCAACGACATTGCTGCGAGTTATAGCAGCACAGACAAGTTTCAATTAGTAACTAATGATTTTGAAGGAAAACACCGACACTTTTTTAATCGCGAAGAATTTCTAGAAATTGTTGTTGATGTTGAGAGTTCTCCAATCTCCAGAAACGTTTCCGAAATAATAAAAAGACAAACTACAGACCTAGCAGCAAAAGAAAATTTTAACAAAGTAATTTATTTCTTGTCCGATTTTCAAGAATCAACAACAGACCTTGAACAGCTTCAAACAGAAACTTTTATTACCACTAATTTTGTTCCAATTTTATCAAATTCAAAAAATAACATCTATATTGATTCTATTTGGTTCGAAAGCCCTGTGCATATGAGTAATCAAACGGAAAAACTTCACGTTAAAATTGTAAATGCTTCGGGAAAAGAGCAAATTGATGTTCCTTTGAAACTCGTTATCAATAATGAACAAAAAGCGTTAACCTCATTTTCTATTGGGGGCAATGAATACATAGACAGCACCTTGACTTTTACGAATACCTCTGCAGGAATAATGAATTGTAATGTCGAAATCCAAGACTATCCGATTACTTATGATGACAAGTTATTCTTTAGTTACAAAGTTGCCGACTCGATTCCCGTTATGTACATATTTGAATCCGACACCAACCATGCAATAAAGTCTGTTTTAGAAAACGATCCTTTATTTAAGCTGACTTGTTCACGTTTGAACAACTTAGACTATTCTCTACTTTCAAGACAAAATATTGTAATACTCGAATCTCTTCAACAATATTCAACTGGCTTGGTTAGCGAGCTTGGCAAATTTTCTCTAAACGGCAAATCCATTTTTATTATTCCTCATAAGAAATTAGACGCAGAATCATACCAAGAGCTAGCACTTCAGCTTCAAATTGATGCTTATTCAAAAACTGATACTACTTCTACAAAAGTCTCAACTATAAATCTTGAAGACGATTTTTATGAAAATGTATTTGAAAAAATACCTCAAAATATTGACCTACCTACCATCAATTCTCATTTCAAGATTAATACAAAAACAGCTAATTCAGTTATAGAGATTCTGGCATTGAAAAATGGAGACAGTTTTTTAAACAAATACAAAAGAAACTCTGGAGCCATCTACACATTGAGTTGCCCTATTAACGAATCTTATACCAATTTTACTAAGCATGCCATATTCCTGCCTACACTATACAAGATGGTTCTACTGAGTTCTGGTAGAGAGAAACTATACTATACTATTGGCAAAGATAAATCGTTTTACTTGCCTAGCTCAATTCAAATTTCTTCAGAAATCATACACATTAAGTCTCCAAACAAACTAGACATTATTCCCGAAACAAGAAAAACAGGATTTCAGACCGAAGTGTTCGTCCATAATCAACTTTCAGAAGCAGCAAACTACGATATTATAATGAATGAGAAAGCCATTAATGGCCTTGGCTTCAATTATAACAAATCTGAATCAAAAATTTCAGTATATACAGCTGAGGCTCTTTCTGAACTTGTTAAAGGCCTAGGTTTACAAGGTATTAATATAATTAAGTCCGCAGGTAATCAGATTGCATCATCTCTTAAAGAACTTAATGCAGGTGTTTCTTATTGGAAAGCTTGTATAATACTTGTAATTCTCTTCTTTGGCATTGAAATCTTGCTCATTAAATTTTGGAACTCATGACAAAAAATCTACTGATAAAAAAGGCGTTGGTTATCGATTCTAAGTCGATACATAATGGACAAACTGTTGATATCCTTATTGAAAATGGTAAAATAGTTGAAGTAAAGAAAACCATCGTTTCCAAACACAAAACCTTTGCCGCCGACAACCTTCATGTTTCCCAAGGCTGGATAGACATGAGGGCCAACTTTTGCGACCCAGGTTATGAGCACAAAGAAGACATTCAAAGTGGCCTAATTGCTGCTCAAAAAGGGGGGTTCACAGAGGTTGCTGTAATGCCATCAACATACCCTG
Source organism: Flavobacteriales bacterium (assembly GCA_018669945.1). Classification (GTDB taxonomy): domain Bacteria; phylum Bacteroidota; class Bacteroidia; order Flavobacteriales_G; family NORP312; genus NORP312. Next base: position 10,253 of record JABHTA010000269.1, on the reverse strand, counting down.
TAACTGACTCGAAATCAGGAATTGAATACATGCTTAATGCTGCAAGAGAAAGTTCAGTTAATTTACTTCCTATAGGAGCAACTTCACAACAAATGAAAGGGGATTGTATAGCTGAAATGTTAGATATGAAAAAGGCTGGAGCAGCTGCATTTTCTGATGACAAAAGAAGCATTCAAAATGCGGAATTACTCAAAACTGCGTTGCTTTACGCAAAATCATTTGATGGGCTGATAATTCACTTTCCTAATGACAAATCAATAGCGGGCAAAGGGCAAGTTAATGAAGGCTCCACGAGCACTGCCAATGGCTTGCTAGGACTTCCTTCGCTTGCAGAGGAATTAATGGTTGCTCGCGATCTGTTCCTTGCAGAGTATTGTGATTCTAAAATCCATCTCACCTGTGTTTCTACTGCTAAAAGTGTTGACTTAATTCGTAATGCCAAAGCAAAAGGAATTAAAGTTACTTGCGATACAACAGCCCATCATCTCTTGCTTGATGACTCTAATATTGCAACGTTTGATACTCGATACAAAACAATGCCACCACTGCGCTCGAAAAACGACATTAAAGCATTAATTAAAGGAATAAATGATGGGACAATAGATGTAATTGTTTCAGACCATACCCCAGAAGATATTGAATCTAAAAAGAAAGAATTCGACCTTGCTAAATTCGGGATTATCGGTTTAGAATCTGCTTTTGGAGTACTAAATACATCGTTGTCAAAGTATGTAGATTTAGAAAAAATAATCAATACCATTTCAATTGCCCCGCGAACTATTATGGGGCTTGAGGCGCCAACAATCGAAGTAGGCAATGCTGCTAATATCACAATGTTCAACCCAAAAAAAGAATGGATTTTTACTGAATCTGATATTTTATCAAAATCAAAGAACTCTCCATTTATAGGATCTAGCCTTGAAGGAAGAGCTTTAGCGACCTATTCTGGCAAAAAGCTTAGTTTTTGCTAGAATAAGTTAGAACGATTTGCCTTTTAGCACTAAAAAAAATACTTTTACCTCAGCTATGAGAATTAAAGATTGTTTTATTGTATTTGGAATTATGCTTTGGTGTTATTCAAGTTTTGGTCAAAATGACTTTGAGAGTCAGCTTACTCATTCCACGAAATATAAGGCAATTGATGTAATTGATTCTGTTCATGGTATTGACATTTATGAGCGATTAAACTTTAGATTGAGTTCGGATTCCGTTAGAAATTGCAAGGGCTATGCATGTAATGGGCTCATTAAAGATTATTACGATGACGGAAATGTTATTCATCAGGGATTCTATGTTGATGGTCAATTGAACAACTATACCAATTACTACCCGAATGGAAAGGTTGAAAGAACGTTTAAAATTATTGATGATTTTAAAAGTGTAATGACTCTTTTCTATTCTAGCGGAACAGTAAAATCCATACATAAATTCGATAAAATTGCCTTTTATTACTGGGAAGACTTTTACCCTAATGGTCAACAAAGCTATTTAATGGAAATGTCAAGCGATATGGAATATCCAAATGCAAAAAAACATTGGGCAGAAAATGGCCAGCTGTTAGGCGAAATAGTTATAGAAAATAAAAAAGATTTAACTTTCCAACAAAACGATTATCATGCAGATGGCACTGCAAAATTAAAAGGACACTTGATTTATGAACAAAAGCTACATTCCCATACAAAACATGGAAAATGGGAATATTATGACGAAAAGGGTAAGCTTGTAAAAACAGAAGTTTACGAACACGATATGCTTCTTGAATAGTGAATAAACATATATTAATACTGTTTACCTTTTCCACCTATTTCTGTAGTGCTCAAAATCAAAATTCAGAAAAAAAGACTACCCAAGCACTTACATATAAAGTGTCGTACGCAATAGATTCTTTATACGGAATTACAATGTTTGAAGCTCTCAATGATAGATTAGGTGGAGATTCTATTAGGGTTGAAAACGGTCGTGCTAGCAATGGTTGGAAAAAAGATTATTACGAAACTGGAGAACTATTGCACAAGGGGTTTTATGTCGATGGTAGACTAAAAATATATAGCAACTTTTATTCCAATGGTGATGTTGAAAGAATATTTAACGCAGTAGATGACTATAAAAGCACAATGAAAATCTATTACAAAGGGAACATTCTAAAGTCGCAAATTAAATATGTTGGCTCAAGTTCTAGGAAATGGGAAGATTACTATCCCAATGGTATTTTAGAGTATTATGAAGAATATCATAGATCTGGCGACTATTACATTACTGAAAAGTGGTACTACACTACTGGACAGCTAAAATCATTGCTCCTACTCACAGATAAAAAAAACAAGAAATATATAAAAAAGGTGTTTTACGAAGACGGAACAGTCAAAACTGAGGGGCAGTTTTTATATAGTAAATCGATGATGGACTATCTAAAAACCGACACTTGGAAACACTTCAATAAAACTGGCAAGTTGACAAAGGAGCAAGAGTATTTTTTTGGGAAACTAGACAAAGAAACGTCCTATTAGTTCTGCCAGCCGCTCAAGTTTTCTTTCTTTAAGTGTTTATAACATTGGTGATAAGTGGATTTACAACTTACACAAATATTGTTCGATTATGGGTATTTTGCACGAAAATTGGCAAAAAACACGTTTTTATGTTATGAAAAACCAACTAAAGACAGAGAAACCGAAATCTAACAATAAAGAGAAAAAGGACATCAAGTTTAATCCATTGGCTAAACTTAACTTTGATTTTTTAAGTTTTTACAAAGATGAAAGACTTCAAAAAATAACTGGACTATCACTTCTTTTGTTTTCTGCATACTTATTAATTTCATTCACATCATTCATGTTCACATGGAAGACTGACCAAGATAAACTTTTTGGTTCGAGATGGGAGCTTATTACTAATAATGAAATCATTGTAGACAATTGGCTTGGTAAATTTGGTGCAATCGTTTCACATCAATTTATGCATGAATGGTTTGGAATCTCATCATGTGGCATTGTTTTGTTGTCGTTTCTTTTGGGTTTTAAAATTTTATTTAAAATCAACTTATTACCACTTAATACCACGATTAAACATACATTATTTAATACCCTTTGGGTCTCAGCGTTTTTAGGTTATCTGTTTCATGATTCCCTTTTTTATCTTGGTGGTAGCTTCGGCTATCAAACCCACTTATGGCTGGCTAGTTTAATTGGACATGTTGGAACTGGATTTCTTTTATTTTTTGTTTTAATTGGCTTCGCAGTATTAAATTTCAATATTTCGTTTGACTGGCTAAAAAACATATTTGCCGCTCAAGCCGAAAAAGATTTATCCGAAGAAGATGGCGAAGCAGAAATGAGTGAAGAACCAAAAGTGATTAATCTAAATTCAGATGTAGATGATTCTATTATTGAGGTAAAACCTGCGGTTCAAACTATAGATGAATTAGAAATTGAACTAGAAAAAGATTCTATACTTACCGTAGAGCCAAAAAACGAACCTATTCCAGAAGATTCAGATCTTGTAATGGAAACAACAATTCCAGAAACAATTATTATTGATAGTGCTCCTGAATTGGACGTTCCTGCAATGGCAGTTGAAGATACAACTACGAAAGATGACACGCTTTCAGACAAGGAAGTAGATAAAAGTTTGGAAGAATTTGGAGAATACGACCCCACCCTTGAATTAGGAAATTACAACCATCCAATTATAGACCTACTGGAAGACCATGGAGATGGGCAAGCTACTTTGGATAAAGAAGCGATGCTTGCTGAACTCGAAGCAAACAAGAATAGAATTGTTGAAACACTTAACAATTATAATATTAAGATTTCAAAAATTAAGGCAACCGTTGGTCCGACAATCACATTATACGAAATTGTGCCGGCACCAGGCGTTAGAATTTCGAAGATTAAGAATCTAGAAGACGACATCGCGTTAAGCCTTGCCGCTTTAGGAATTAGAATTATCGCTCCAATTCCAGGAAAGGGAACTGTTGGTATCGAAGTGCCAAACAGCTCACCTGATGTTGTTTCAATGAGAACATGTATTGCGTCGGAGAAATTCCAAAACGCAAAAATGGAATTACCGTGTGCCCTTGGAAAGACCATTCAAAATGAGACTTTTGTTGTGGATTTGGCTAAAATGCCACATCTACTTATGGCTGGTGCTACAGGACAAGGGAAATCTGTAGGACTAAATGCTATCCTTACTTCTCTGCTATACAAAAAACATCCATCACAACTAAAATTTGTGATGGTTGATCCTAAAATGGTTGAGCTATCAATTTATAATAAAATAGAAAAACACTTCTTAGCAAAACTTCCAGACACCGAAAAACCAATTTTAACAGACAGTAAAAAGGTAACCAATACGCTTAACTCATTGGTTATTGAAATGGAAAATAGACTAAAACTATGTGAAAAAGCAAATGCAAGAAACATTATTGAATACAACAACAAATTCATAAAACGCAAATTGAACCCGAACAACGGACACGATTTTTTACCCTATATCATTGTCGTTATCGATGAATTTGCTGATTTCATAATGGAGGCTGGTAAAGAAATTGAAACACCTATCGCTCGTTTGGCACAAAAAGCAAGAGCAATTGGCATCCACTTAATTGTAGCGACACAAAGACCTTCAGCCAATGTAATTACGGGTATCATAAAGGCTAACTTCCCTGCAAGAGTTGCCTTTAGAGTGTCCTCTAAAATTGATAGTAGAGTAATTTTAGATGCAGGTGGTGCTGACCAATTAATTGGACGTGGTGATATGCTCTATTCCGGAGGTCAAGATATGGTCCGCATCCAATGTGCATTTGTTGATACACCTGAAGTTGAAAAAATTGTGAATTTTATTGGAGATCAACAAGGGTACCCTGACACGTTCGAATTACCAGAATATATTGATGAAAATGCTGGTAACGGAGCAAAAGACATTTCAGATGACGAAAGAGATGCAAATTTTGAAGAGGCGGCACGAGTAATTGTAATGCACCAGCAAGGATCTGCATCATTGTTACAAAGAAAAATGAAACTTGGTTACAATAGAGCAGGACGATTAATTGACCAACTCGAAGCTGCTGGAATTGTTGGGCCGCATGAAGGTAGCAAAGCCAGACAAGTACTTATAGCTGACGAATATAGTTTGGAACAGTATTTGACTCAAATAAATAATAAACCCGAAAGTGGTGAAGAAACAAACAAAGTAGCATAATTACTATCCATTTTTTGGAAAGAAATCACATAATCAGATGAAAAAAATAACACGTATTTTAGGACTAATTCTAATCGCTCTGCCTGCTTTTTCTCAGCCGGCAGACGATGTTAAAGATCCAAAAGCAAAGGCAATACTTGAAGAATTAAGCTTAAAGAATGCATCTTACAGCTCTATTAAAGCGGAATTTACTTACAGGCTATTCAACCAAACTGATGCTATTGATGAAACACAAAATGGTTCTCTTTTACTGAAAGGGAATAAGTACATTGTTAACATGGTTGGACAAGAAATTTACTTTAACGAAAAATACATTTGGAGATGGATGCCCGATGTAAAAGAAGCAACAAAAGACTGTGCTCCTGACCCAGATGAGGAAGCAGATAACTTACTAAACCCTAGTAATATATTCACTATTTATGAAAAAGGCTTTAAGTTTACTTACAAAAAAGAAGATGTTGTAAATGGTAGAAATGCACATGTTATTTATCTATATCCAGAAAATGCTGACGACAAACCATACCATACAATTGTGCTTAATATTGATATAGAAAAAATGGAAATTATTTCAATGGAAGTTAGAGGAAAAGATGGAAACATTTATACAACAACTCTATCCAAATTTACGGCTAACATAACCGCAAAAGATGCCGATTTCACATTTGATGAAAGCAAAGCTGATGATGTTATCGATTTGTGTGATTAGTTCTTATTCTACCGCAATCAATCTATAATCTTCGTATTTGAGAATGTGTGAGCTTTTGTTCTCGAAACCACTTTCTATACTTGTTTGATAAAAGTTAAACGAAGTTGTAATTCCTTGGTGCTGATATTCTGGCAGGTGGGCTTGAAAATTACCACCATATCTTGCCATAACTCCAAGATAATAATATGTAACATCAAACCCTGAGAAGCCATAAATCCCTGGATCTGTATAATAACTAGATCGAAATTTTTTCATAAAGGCATTCTCTGAGGGCGCATAATAATTAACCACATTTGGAGATGTTATATGAACATTCAAACTATGCATGTATTCGGTACTGATGTTCTCAAAATTTTTCCATTTATCCATTCCATAAACAATAATTTTATAGTCTTTTGCCAATTGATTAAGTTGGGTTAAAAACTCACTTACAAATGCCTGATCGTTAGATGGAATAGCTATTACGTTATTCCTATTTGAGTCAAGTAAAACTTTTATTTTGTCGGCATTTATGTCGGCAAAATAGATTTCTTGGACACTATCCATCGAACTATTTTTTAATGAATCCAACTCGCGCCCCAATACTTTATGAAAATGCTCTACAAATTTGAGGTTTCTCCCTTCGTAATTATTAAATACAAATACATTATCGTTGAAATGATGTTTTATTACATATTCAGCTAGTTTCTCCACTTGAATTATTCTAGATGCAGAGACCTTACTTACGTATGGATTACCAAGTAATATCTTATTGCTTTGTGGCACAGGACTAACAATACTTATCCTATTCTTCTTCGCAAATTCACTTGCAAATAAAAAGTTGGTCCGATATAGAGGCCCAATAATCAGATTCATTTCTTTCATTTCTGAACGGTTTAAAATTCCTTTTACGATGTCAGTATCATTGGCTGTATCAAAAACATACAACTTTGTTGAAATTCCTTGCTTCCGCATTGAATCTATAGCTAACAAAGCCCCTTGATAAAACTGTAAAGCAATCTTCGATTTCGGAAATATTTCATCTTTATCAAACGCATTTCGTATTTCATCCAAGACCTGATTCGTGTCCAAATACAAAGGAAGAAATAACGCAATCTGATATACATTTTTCATTGCAATGGAATCATTCAACGCAATTGTATCACTTCCTGCCATAACTTCAATTACTGTAATAACATCGGCAGGCTTAATTTTCGGAATTATCAGTTTCATTTCTAATTGTAATCCTTTTGGCAAGCCATCATTCAATTTCATTATTGAATCTGCATTTACTTCGTAAAATCGAGACAATGAATACAACGTTTCCCCTGAATCAACAATATGCTTAATATATTTATCGGTATCTAAATCAACAATAGAAGTCTTTTGACTATTCTGTTTCTCAGAAATAGATGGTATTAACAATATTTGACCTAGCTTTAAACCGTTAATTACCTCTGGGTTCTTATCTAATATTTCTCTAACTGTTATGGAGTATATTCTAGATAGGGCATAAAGTGTTTCTCCCTCTTTAACAATGTGCTGCTTATATCCATCCGGAACAATTGTATCATTCTTAACCTCCTGAACGGCTTCTACTTTGTCTATAGGAATTTTAAGTGTTTGACCAGGCTGCAAACCTGTTTCTAAAAAGGGATTTTCAGCTTGTATATCAGCCACTTTAACATTGTATTGTTTAGCAATCGAATATAATGTTATACCTCGCTCAACTTGATGAATGTAGAACTCTCTACCTTCAATGATTTGTTTTTCTTGCGCAACAAGAATTCCACTTGTAAGCAGAAACAATAAAAAAATGATATTTCTAATTATTGATATCAAACTAAAAGTTACTCCCATTCTATTGTTGCAGGTGGTTTAGAGCTAATATCATAAACTACCCTATTAATACCTTTTACTTTATTAATTATATCGTTCGACACTTTTGCCAAGAACTCGTAAGGTAAATGACACCAATCTGCTGTCATTCCGTCTGTAGATTCCACTGCTCTCAAAGCTACTGCATTTTCGTAAGTTCTTTCATCACCCATTACTCCTACTGACTGAACAGGTAACAAAATTGATCCAGCTTGCCAAACATTATCATACAAACCAGCGTCTTTCAAGCCTTGAATAAAGATGAAATCAACCTCTTGCAAAATTTGTACCTTTTCGACAGTAATATCTCCCAGTATACGAATAGCAAGTCCTGGACCAGGGAAAGGATGTCTCCCTAATAAACTTTGATCTAATCCCATCGCTGCTCCTACTCTTCTTACCTCATCTTTAAACAAAGAGCTAAGAGGTTCAACTATTTTAAGCTTCATATAATCAGGTAAACCTCCCACGTTATGGTGAGATTTAATGGTCGCTGATGGTCCTTTGACAGATATTGATTCTATAATGTCCGGATAAATTGTACCTTGCGCTAACCAACTTACATCTTCAATTAGGTGAGATTCATCATCGAAGACTTCAATAAATACTCGACCAATAATTTTTCGCTTTGTCTCAGGATCAGACTCTCCTTTAAGCTCATCATAAAAGCGAGACTTTGAATTAACGCCCTTCACATTTAATCCTAAATGCTTGTATTGTTCTAATACTGATTCGAACTCATTTTTTCTGAGTAAACCATTATCCACAAATATGCAATATAGATTTGCTCCAATTGCTTTATGCAGTAAAACTCCAGCAACCGTAGAATCAACCCCACCAGAAAGGCCTAACACGACTTTATCGTTTCCTAATTTCTCTTTTAATGCTGCTACAGTTGTATCTACAAATGAATCTGGAGTCCAATCTTGAATACACCCACAAATCCCGACCACATAATTTTTTACTAGCTGCAACCCATCCGAACTATGATAAACTTCTGGATGAAACTGAATTGCATACGTTGACTCGCCTTCAATTTCATATCCAGCATTGGTAACATCGTTTGTACTTGCGACAACTTTGGAATTATGAGGCAGTTGCGTAATGGTATCAGCATGAGACATCCAAACCTGAGAACCTTGCGGGATATCCTTGAACAATTGAGATTCTCCGTCTACAAAAGATAAGTTAGCTCTGCCGTACTCTCTTGTATTCGAAGCCTCAACACTTCCACCATAATTGTGTGCTAAAAACTGAGCACCATAACAAACACCTAATAGTGGCAACTTGCCTTTAATATTAGTCAAGTCTGGATTCGGGGCGTCATCCCCCCTAATAGAAAAAGGACTCCCGGAAAGAATTATCCCTTTAACACTTTCTGTTATTTTAGGAAAATCACTAAATGGATAAATTTCACAATACACATTCAATTCCCTTACTCTTCTCGCAATTAGCTGTGTGTATTGTGAACCAAAATCAAGAATTAAAATCATTTCCTGCATAGAACACAAATGTAATTATAGCGATGAATAGACTACCAAAACAACTAAATAGTTTTTAACACCAATTAAAGGGCACGGCTGTTCACAATCTTATAATGTTTTGTTAATAAAATTTGATTTTGTTTCTAATTTTACCTTCTTATATACTTCAATAGACGTTTCAGTTTTTAATTATATTGGCGAATTAACCGTTGAGCTATATAACAGGTTTAATCAGGATATTACTGAAACTATCGTTTAACATAATTACATCTGAAAAATAAAGTTACTAGACCGCGGAATATTTCATGAAGGCTATTTCCGATCCATAAACAAAGTCTTGGAAAATTAATTTTTAGTCTTCTAGTAGAACGGTAAACTTCTTATTAAGCACATTAACATTATCAATAAGCAGTTGTATCAAATCTTTCCCATATCTGCTATATAATGGAATAATGTTATCGTAACGTTCTTGCAGCCCATCATTAGGAAACAACTTTTCTTTAAGTTTTCTGAGTTGGTTTAATTCAACTTCATGTTTGCGTTTAATAGCTTTATTCGTTTTTCCTATAACATTTTCAAGTCCTTGCTCAGACCTAACCTTCTCTCCCTTTAGAGTTCTTAATAGTGATTGATCTACTTTCGAAATATCTTCCGATAGCCCATCAAATAATACGTTCAATTGCTTCAAGTACTTATCACTTAAAAATGAAGTTGCATTTGTCTTTATATAAAGTTGTTCTAATTTATCAATTGATTGGAATATTTCTTGAATATCGATACCTATTTTCATCAGTTTCTGTTGTGAAACCAAATCAACCCACTGAATCGAATCTCTTAGGATGACCATTGGGTAGTTAATATTATGGTACTCGAAAATTGATTTAAGTTGCATCCAATATGCTGATTCACCCGGTCCTCCAATATAAGCTAGATTTGGCAATATTTTCTCCTCATACAAGGGCCTTGTTAGCACATTAGGACTAAAACGTTCTGGGTGAGAATCCATTTCT
>JABHTA010000039.1 GCA_018669945.1 Flavobacteriales bacterium | reverse complement strand
TGGGCTAGGTCTAGTTACAACTGATTTAAATAGTGATGGATTAACTGATATATATGTTGCCAACGATTATTCCATACCAGATTTTATGTACATCAACAATGGTGATGGAACTTTTACGGATCAACAAAAAAGCAGAACTCGCCAAATATCATGGTTTGGTATGGGATGCGATATTGGAGATATTAATAACGATGGTTTCGAAGAAATAGCCGTAGTTGATATGGCTACATCAGATCATATCAGAGGAAAAACTTTAATGGCTTCAATGAACCCTCAGGCTTTTAAAACGTACGTAGAATTATTTAAATATCAGTACCAATATATGTTTAACACCTTTCAATTAAACAATGGTAATGGTACCTATAGTAATATTGCTAATATGCTAGGCGTTGCCAAAACAGATTGGAGCTGGGCTCCCTTGCTCGCAGATTTCGATAACGACTCACACAAAGATTATTTTGTCACTAACGGATATAGAAGGTATACTAGAGACAATGACTTCAGGCTTAAAATGATGAAGGTTAGAAACGAAAACGGTGGAGCTGTCCCTAATAATTTGAAGCAATCTTTATGGATTCAAATTCCGGAAGTTAAGTTACCCAACCATATTTACCATAATGATGGAGATTTGCATTTTACGAATATGTCTTCAGGCTGGGGCATGGAACAATCAACTTATTCGAATGGCGCAGCGTATGGAGATTTGGATAACGATGGTGACCTCGATTTAGTGGTCAACAACATTGATGAGGTTGCTTTTGTATATCGCAATAACTCTAGAGAAAATAACGGAGGAAATTTTCTTAGAGTCAAACTTGAAGGGACAAACGCCGAAACATTTAATAGCAAAGTCACAATTTATGTTGGTGACGAAATTCAATATCAAGAATTTTCTCCAGTTAGAGGATTTGAATCTTCAGTTGAACCTATTCTACATTTCGGATTAGGGGCAGAAACACTGGTTTCCAAAATAAGAATAGAATGGCCAGATGGAAACGTTCAAGAAGTAACATCTCCTTCAATCAACGAAACAATCGAGATTGCAAAAACGGAATCTGAATTCATAAAAAACAAAAGAAAACAACCAGCAGAAACTCTATTTACACCAGCATCGATTTCCGATTTTGGAGTTGATTATATCCATAACGAGAATAGATTTGATGATTACGCCAAAGAGGTGCTTCTGCCTCACTCGCAGTCTAAATTGGGCCCATTTATCGAAGTAGGAGATGTAAATAATGATGGTTTAGATGACTTCTATGTTGGTGGTGCAAAAGGACAAGCTGCCAAAATGTATATCCAACAATCGGATGGTACATTTTCGAAAAAGAACGGATCTTGGATGAAAGACTATAAAGCAGAAGACATGGATGCTTTATTCTTCGATGTTGATGGTGACAAAGATTTAGATCTGTATGTAGTTTCTGGTGGTGGTGGAGATTTGAAAGGAAATGAAGCACTTCTTCAAGATCGTTTATATATCAATTATGGCAATGGCGATTTCGTGAAAAGCAACGCGCTGCCTAAAATGCTAACTAGCGGAATGAAAGTAACGGCTAATGATTTCGATGGTGATGGAGATTTAGATTTATTGGTTGGTGGAAGAACAGCGCCTGGCAAATACCCATCAATTCCAAAGACATATTTACTAGAAAATCAGGGAAAGAAATTTGTTGACGTAACTGATGATAAAGCGAAGGGGTTATCAAACATAGGCATGGTAACCGATATCATCTGGTCAGATTTTAATGGTGATAATGCTGATGATATTATACTGGTTGGTGAATGGATGGCTCCGCAATTTTTCGAAAACGATGACGGAGAATTGAATAATATAACTAGCTCAATGAACCTCTCCAAAATGAATGGATGGTGGTACTCAATAGCCCCAACAGATATAGATAACGATGGTGACCAAGACTATATTATTGGCAATGTTGGGCTTAATACTAAATTCACTCCAAAAAATGATAAAGTATTAGGAATATACGGTAACGATTTCGACAATAACGGAACGTTTGACATTGTTATAAGTAAAGATTATAAAGGCAAAGAAGTGCCTTTAAGAGGTAGGCAATGTTCTTCTGAGCAAATGCCGAACATTAAAGAAAATTTCCCTACTTATGGTTCATTTGCTAATGCAAGCCTAGGAGAGATATACTCGCAAGAATTACTGGATGCGGGGGTAAGGTTAACTGCAAATAATTTTGAATCAATTATATTGATAAATGATAACGGATCATTTACAACCAAATCGCTTCCTCGTATTGCGCAAATAGCACCAATTAATAAAATTTTGGTAGACGACTTAAACAAAGACGGAAATCAAGATTTAATAATCACTGGTAATATGTACCAAACGGAAGTTGAAACACCACGTTATGATGCTGGAAATGGGCTGATATTATTAGGAGACGGCAAAGGTTATTTTAAATCAATGACCTCTAATCAAAGTGGTTTCTTTACCCCTAAAGATGCAAAAGATATGGAGTTTATTTCAATCAACAATAGAAATGGAATTATTGTGGCTAATAATAATGGCGAATTGCAGTTGTTTCTAGAGTAGCTATCTTGAAATCAATAAACGCGCTATCTACTTACACGAAATTTACCATTTTCAATTTTGTCAAATAATTAGCTTTCTCAGTCGCTAATCAATGCCCATTATTATCCATTATTTGAAGACCTGAAACTATTTTGGATACCAAAAAAGGAATTAAATAATTAAAAAAACTGGAAACAACATATTTTTATTAAAGTTTCCATCTAGAATAAATGTACCGTAATTTATAACGAGCAACAATGTTCCTACTATTAATGCAATATTAAAATGAACGAAGAAGAACAGTTCTCGTAAAACAATGGCCAAGAAAAATAAACATTTTTCTAATTGCAATCATTATTATTTGATTTCCTCATGTTATCCCAATAAATCAATTGAGGCATTATATTATTAATAATTTTCCTATACCAACCCTTGTTCTAACATCGCATCAGCAACTTTTACGAAACCAGCAATGTTTGCACCTTTTACATAATCAGTGTAACCATCTTCAGTACCATAAGCCACACAAGCTTCATGAATTGAAACCATAATATTGTGCAATTTTTCGTCTACTTCTTCTGCTGTCCAACTTAATCTTAATGAGTTTTGAGACATCTCTAATCCAGACGTAGCAACACCTCCTGCATTAGATGCTTTCCCTGGTGCAAACAAAATTTTTGCCTCATGGAATTTAGAAATCGCTTCAGGTGTAGAAGGCATATTCGCCCCTTCAGATACGCAAATACAACCATTAGCTAATAATGTATCAGCTTCCTCACCGTTTAACTCATTTTGAGTTGCACAAGGTAATGCTATATCACATTTCACTCCCCAAGGTCTGTTTCCTGCATGAAATTCTGCTCCAGCGAAATGATCAGCGTATTCGCTGATTCTTCCTCTCTTAACATTTTTAAGTTCCATTACCCACGCCAATTTCTCTGTATCGATACCTGCTGGATCGTAAATATATCCTTTAGAATCCGAAAGCGTTACAACTTTACCACCCAGCTCTGTTGCTTTTTCAGCAGCATACTGAGCAACATTTCCTGAACCAGAAATGACAACAGTTTTCCCTTCGAATGAGTTGTTATTTGCCGCTAACATTTCTTTAGCAAAATATACATTTCCGTATCCAGTTGCTTCCGGACGAATTAACGAACCTCCCCAATTAAGACCTTTACCCGTAAGAATACCTGTAAACTCATTTTTAATCCTTTTGTACTGACCGAACATGAATCCAATTTCACGACCTCCGACACCTATGTCTCCAGCGGGAACATCTGTGTTTGGTCCAATATGACGACACAATTCAGTCATAAATGACTGGCAAAACTTCATCACTTCGTTGTCCGATTTTCCTTTAGGATCAAAATCAGCTCCACCTTTTCCACCGCCCATCGGCAATGTTGTTAACGAGTTTTTAAATACTTGCTCATACCCTAAAAATTTAAGGATAGAAAGGTTAACCGTTGGGTGAAAACGTAAACCACCTTTATATGGTCCAATGGCCGAGTTAAACTCAACTCTAAATCCACGATTAATTTGAGTCTCCCCTTTATCGTTTAACCAAGGAACTCTAAACATGATTACTCTTTCTGGTTCAGTAATTCTTTCCAAAACTTTAGCCGCTTTGTACTTTGGATTCTTTTCAATAAAAGGAATAACAGTTTCTGCTACCTCTTCAACCGCTTGTAAAAACTCAGTCTCATGACCGTTTTTAGCTTTTACATTAGCCATAAATTCATCAATTTGAGCTTGGTATTGATTTGCCATCTTTTGTTTGTTTATTAAATTTTAGAACGGCAAAAGTAGATTTTTTATAATCGCAGCGTATAACGAATGAAAAAAAAGTGACACTTGAATTTTGTTAGGAATGTAACATTCTAACTAATTAAGCTCATAGACCTTTCCTGGCAAGGATTTCACTACTCCAGAAAATTCTAAATTTAGTAATGTTGCCGACACTTTACTAACCGGCATTTTTGCTTGCAAACCAATTTGATCTACATTTAACTTTCCTGCTTTCAACAAATCCACCAACTGTGCTTCAATTGGATTTAGCTCAACAAAAATTTGCTTCTGAATTGTTTTAGGTTTCTCATCAACTGACCATCCCATTATATATTCCAAATCTTTTACAGACTCTAATAAATGTGCCTTGTTCGCTTTTATCAATTTATTGCAACCTTCAGAAAATTGATCTCCTGTTCTTCCGGGCACAGCAAACACATCTCTTGCATAAGAATTAGCAATATCAGCCGTAATAAGCGAGCCTCCTTTTTTTGCAGATTCAATAACAATAGTAACATCTGCAATTCCAGCAACGATTCTATTTCTTCTTGGAAAATTTTGTCGATCTGGATTAGTTCCAGAAATAAAATCTGTTAATATTCCACCGTTATTCATCATCTGTGCAACATCTTTTTTATGCATCGCTGGATAAACTCTGTCTAATCCATGAGCCAACGCAGCAACTGTTTGCATTCCGTTTTTATATGCCGCCCGATGAGCATTAATATCGACACCATAGGCCAGCCCGCTTATTACTAGCGGATTCAATGGAGCCAATGATTTCACAAAGCTGTTACAAAAATCTTTACCGTATTGTGTTACATTTCTTGTTCCAACAATGCTAATAATCTTCTCCTGACTAAGGTTCATATTACCTTTACTGTACATTATAATTGGACTATCTTCACAATGTTTTAAACGAAAAGGATAGTTGTCGTCTAAGTAGAAATAAGTTTGAATGTTGTATTTATTAATAAATTCGACCTCTTTCTTTGCCCGATCTATTACGTTTTGATTAACTATACTCTGCGCTACCAAACTGCCAATTCCAGGAATTTTCATTAAGGCAGTTTTCTTTTCTTTAAAGACCGCCTCAACCCCCCCACAATAAGCAATAAGCTTTTTTGCATTAACGTCTCCAACGTTATCAATTTGAGTAATTCCTATTTTATAAATTAAGTTGCTCAAAAAATATTTATTACATTGCGTTTATTATCAACAAAAATAAATGAATTTGGGAGTTAGAAAAGTCATATTTATTTTATCATTTTTTATTTTTTATCTTAATAGTTATTCTCAAACAGCCAAAGTGTATGGTATTGTTTCGGACTCTACTTCAAAGGAAACTTTAATTGGAGTAAACATTGTTCTAGAAAACGGGACTGGAACAGCTACGGACATAGATGGAAAATACGAAATTGAGGTTGATGCAGGAACTGTTAATTTACTGTTTCGATATATCGGATTTAAAGAAAAAACAGTCGCATTTAATCTAGTTGAGGGCGAATTAAAAGAATTTAATATTCAGCTATCCGCCAGCTCAACTCAGCTAGAAACTATGGTTGTTTCTGCTGGGAAATACGAGCAAAGGATTGAAGAAATAACAGTTTCGATGGAAGTAATCAAAACTGACTTAGTAGAGGCTAAAAACACCGTTAATGTTCAAACTATTGTTGAGCAAGTTCCTGGTGTTCATGTAACTGATGAGCAAGTTAATATTAGAGGTGGTAGCGGATTTAGTTATGGAGTTGGCAGCCGTGTACTCGTTATGGTGGATGGGTTGCCTATGCTTTCAGCTGATGCCGGAGATATAAAATGGAACTTCTTACCTGTTGAAAATCTTGAACAAATTGAAATAATTAAAGGAGCTTCATCTGTTCTTTATGGTTCGTCTGCATTAAACGGTGTAATGAATATTAGAACTAAATATCCTAGAGATAAACCAGAGACAAAAATCAATGTTTTTCATGGTGTTTATAGTGACCCGATCAGGGTCGATTCTATGGGGAGCAGAAGGGATTCTCTTGGTGAGTTAAATAAACCTCTAAAATGGTGGGATAATACGAACCCGATATATACGGGCGTAAATTTTTACCATTCTAGGCAAATTAAAAATTTAGACTTGGTTATTGGTGGCAATGGATTTAATGATGAAGGTTATCGCCAAGGAGAAACAGAACAACGAGTAAGGTTAAATGCTAATTTAAGGTATCGAGTCCCAGCGATTGAAGGGCTTTCTGTTGGTGTGAATGTAAACTCTCAAGTGAGCAAAGGCGGATTATTTATCTTATGGGAAAACGCAGATGAAGGTGCTTATATTCCAGCTGGTGGTTTAGATACCGCCACAACTACTATTAGCTACTTTACAACCAGAAGGACGAATATTGATCCTTTTATAACTTATTACAAAGGTAAAACCAAACACAGCCTTAGAACGCGGTATTTTAACACCACAAATAAAAACGATACCGACCAAGAAGCAATAGGAGATTTGTATTATGGCGAATATCAAATTAGCCGAGAGTTTGGAAAAGATTTAAATATTACCGGAGGACTTGTTGGTTCAAATTCCGTTGTAGTATCTCAACTATATGGAGATCACTCTGGAGTGAACATAGCGGGCTATTTACAAATTGATAAACGTATCAAAAAAAGACTCAATATTTCTGGTGGGCTTCGTGCCGAATATTTTAAAATAGATACCACAGAATCGAAATCTAATATTGCGCTAAATATAGGTGATACTATAACATTTGTTAAAAACTCAAAAGCAAAACCTGTATTCAGATTAGGCGCTAACTATAAGGCTATGGAATATACCTATTTTCGAGCATCTTTTGGCCAAGGATATCGATTCCCTTCAATTGCTGAAAAATATGTTCAAACCCAACTTGGTCCGTTAACTGTTTACCCTAATCAAACATTGAGAGCTGAATCAGGATGGAACGCTGAAATTGGAGTTAAACAAGGTTTGAAATTAATGAATTGGAAAGGATTCCTTGATATTGCAGGTTTTTGGACAGAGTATAATGATATGATTGAATTTCAATTTGGTGTTTTTAACCCAGATACAACTTTATTTGCCTATCAAAGACTTGGATTCAAAGCATATAATGTAGAAAGTGCGCAAATTAAAGGCTTAGATATCAGTTTGGTAGGAGAAGGGGAAATTTTAGGTATAAAAACTACCGTTTTCGCAGGATATACTTATATGATTCCTATGAGTCTTAATCAAGATTCTGCATACAAGCTAACACTATCAGACACCTCGTCAAACATGTTAAAATATAGATTCAAGCATCTAGCAAAAGCGGACATTTCTTTCACCTATAAAAAAATGTCAACTGGGTTTAGTGTGCGTTACAATAGCTATATGGTTAATGTTGATGAAATATTGTTGGCCGAAGTAATAGTTCCAGGAGCAAGAGACTATAGAGAGCAGCACAATGGAGGCACATTAGTTTTTGATTATCGCCTGGCGATGAAACTCTCAGATAAAGCATCTGTTTCTTTAGTTGTTAATAATCTACTAAACAATGAGTACATGGGCCGACCAGGTGACATGCAGCCTCCTAGAACAACCGCTCTTAGGTATTCCATTTCTCTTTAAAAGGCTAATAATTAAACCTTGTTGGTAACAACATGATTTGCGCTAATTGGTCGAAAATTTAACCACTTTAATACATTTACAATTATTTTTGCTGGTAAGCAAAAAAAAAACATTTCGGGGCAACCTTCGATTTTAATCTTCGTCATCAAGATAGCGAAGCGCATCTAAAAACTATAATTCATGATTAAATCTATACTTCTAGGTGTAAGCCTAGTATTTTCTTCAATTTTGGGGTATGCACAAACCGATACTTATGTGATTTCTAATAACGCAGGAGCAACTAACATTACGGATTACGAAACAGTAATGGACGGGGCCAATTTCGATTCCTATCGTTTTATTGACAAGAGAAGAATTTTAACTTTTGATACTGGTGTAATCATCGAATTACTATCAGTTAATGAAATAAAGCAACTCAATCTAGAGTGCGATGAAACAAAAGCGCTTAGTGAAGAGCTTCCTGTGGGATACACGAACCCCACGTTAAGACTTACGTCAACAGGCAACATTATTATTGAATATCCAACTTTAATAAAAAAGAAATAAGATGAAGAGAATTAACCAAGTACTTATCGCTCTTCTAATATTTTCGGGTACATCTATTAATTCATTTTCTCAAGGTGATGTCTGTGCGTCAGCAACTAATTTAGGCAACCTGGCAAACCCTCCTGCTTGTGGCACAGGAAATACACTTTCTTATAACGGAACAACTACAGGTGCAACCGCTGAAAATCCATATTCAGCTCTTACCTGTATGGATGCGCCTGCAGCTGATGTGTGGGTAACTTTCACATCTAGCGGAAATGCGATTGATTTAGATTTTACATCCGGCCTAGGCGATGCCAATATCGGGATTTATTCTGGTACGTGTGGTGCATTAGTAGGACTTTATTGTGAGGCAAGTAACAACGGTAACATTAGTACTACGTTGACCTCCGTTATTCCTGGGCAGACATACTATATGCAGATCAGTGGACAAAATGAGACTGATTTTTCTAATTTTAATCTAGATCTAACTGCAAATGATGACTGTACAGTATGCTTACTCGGGGCTAATATAACTGCAAGTCCCGCACCTACCAATGGATTTTATCTTCCAAATACCACTGTTGAAGTTTGTTTAGTTGTGGATGCTTACGAGCAAATTGCATCAAACTGGCTTTCTGGTGTTACCATTGACAATATGGGATCAAGCTGGAATGCAGGAAGCATGACTGGAACAAGCTCTCCAAATGGGTCCGGAAATTATACATGGATATATGGAAATCACCCTGCGTTAGGAGATGGATGGTTCGTTGACATTGATCCAAATGGCCCTGGTCAACCCGATGGTGACTTTACAAACAATTTTGGTGATCCGTCAATCAATTCAAATACTGGCGGAACATTTTGTTTTGATCTCACAACTAGTTCTAATTGTTCACCAGGAGGAGATTTAAGTCTCGAATTTGAAACCTACTCAGATTTTGAAACTGGAGGATATGGGTCTGCTGGATGTACTGGTGATCCCACATTTAGTTTTTCAGCATATATGTTGTGTTGTGATATTCCACTTATTACAAGTATCGACCCTACGTGTGCTGGATACGCAAATGGTTCTGCCACTGCTACAGGACAGGGGGGAACTGCTCCTTATGACTACGTGTGGGAGGACTCTAGTGGATCTACAGTATATACTCAAAATAATGTCGCTGATGGTGTTGCTAGCAGTGCAACAGGGTTAGTTGCAGATACGTATACAGTATTTGTGACAGATGACAATGGTTGCGAACAGATAATTGATATTATTTTAATTGACCCAGCAGGAATGACAATTTCAAGTTCATCAACTAACAGTTTATGCGCCTCACCTTGTTCGGGAACTTTATCCTCATCTGTATCTGGAGGGTCGGGAAGTATTGACTACGATTGGTCTTCCCCTACCGCGGGATCAACCTCTCCAATAAACAACACTCAAAATCCTTCAAATATATGTGCCGGTGTTTACACTGTTACAGCAACAGATGGCAGTGGTTGTTCAGTAACTGCCACAGAAACCATTACTGTACCTGCACCCATTGTGCCTGCTACAGTTGTTACAGATGAATCTTGTTCTGGTGCGGGAGATGGAGAGATTGAAGTTACTGCAACTGACGGAACATCTGGATATAATATTAGTTGGGACGGGATGTCAAGTGGAAACCCAGGAGGTACTGAAATTGGAAGTTCTGGTGGAACTTATGATATAACTAACTTAACCGTAGGTAACTATTCCATTACTATAACTGATGCAAATGGCTGTACAACTGTAACTCCAGCAACCGTAAATCCTGGAGTTTTATATTTAGCAGCAATCAATGGAAATGGGCCGTTTTGCTTAGATTTAGATGTTTCTGGAACTGATAATTCGTTTTCTTTTGATGGTGCCGGATCAACCCCAGGGACTAGTAATGGTGGTCCGACTTATAGTTGGGACTATGGTGATGGAAATTCAGCTACAGGAACTGGAAATAGTGCAAATGATACTGAATCGCACACCTATACTACAGCTGGGACATATGATGTAACATTAACTATTTCAAACGGGACCTGTTCCGATCAATCAGTTACTCAAGTCATTGTTTATCCTATGCCCACAGTAACCCTTGCCCCTACAGATTTAACATGTAATGGATTAGCCGATGGAGAGCTACTCGCTACAGGTGGCGCTGGTACGCCAGCTTACACTTATACCTGGGGAGGATTAACCGCTGCTGCACCAAATTCTGGAGCAACAGATACAGAAACTGGTCTTGCACCAGGAACTTATACCGTTACTATTTCTGATGGAAACAATTGTGCTGTTTCTGCTACTGCAGATATTATTGAAGATCCTGCCGTTACTTTGGTAATGTCTGGTAACGATGCCGATTGTAATGGCGCTGCTACTGGTGATGCAGTAGCTACTGCTGGTGGAGGGATTCCTGGATATACGTATTTATGGGATAATGCTAGTTTTAGCACCACTTCTGCTCTTGCTGGTTTAGTTACTAACACCTATAGTGTTACTGTTACCGATGCTGCTAGTTGTACTATTACTGATAGTTGGTTTGTTGATGAGCCAGCTGCTATGACGCTCACCCCTTCTTCTAATCCCGCTTCCTGTGGCAATTCTGATGGTGATGCTATTGTTTCTGCTGCTGGCGGGGCTGGTGGATATGGCTATTCTTGGAATACTACTCCTGGTCAAAATTCGGCTACTGCTTCTAACGTGTATGCTGGTTCTTACACTGTAATTGTTACCGATGCTAACTTATGTACCGTAACTACTAATGTAAATGTTGCCGATGCTGGTGCTCCAACTCTTACTATTATTAATGCTGCTGATGCTACTTGTAATGGTTATTCTGATGGTACTGCCCAGGCAAATGTTACAGGTGGTACACCTGGCTACAATTACACCTGGTCAAACGGTGAAACTTCTGCTATTGCTGTTGCGCTTCCTGCAGGCATAATG
>JABHTA010000127.1 GCA_018669945.1 Flavobacteriales bacterium | reverse complement strand
GTTTGGAGTTTGATACAAGCAACTAAACTATCTGAATTAGCTGATAAAATCGGGGCACTTTCTCTCGAAGCATTCGATGGAAGGGTGGAGCCTTTCGATGATGATGTTCATCATGTTCGTGGTCATAATGGTCAATTGCAAACAGCTCGTAATATATTGTCTTACGTTAAAGGAAGTGAAATTGTAGCACGTAAAAAAGAGCACGTTCAAGACCCATATTCGTTCCGTTGTATGCCTCAAGTTCATGGAGCATCGAAAGACGCAATAACATATATAACTTCTGTTTTTGAAACCGAGATAAATTCTGTTACTGATAATCCTACAATTTTCCCAGATGAAGATAAGATAATTTCTGCCGGTAATTTCCACGGGCAACCACTAGCTATTTCTTTCGATTTCTTAGCAATTGCAGTTGCTGAACTTGGTAGTATATCAGAAAGAAGAGTTTATAAACTTATAGCAGGTGAGCGTGGCTTGCCAGTATTTTTAGTTGCAAATTCAGGGTTGAATTCTGGTTTTATGATTCCTCAATATACTGCGGCATCTATTGCAAGCCAGAACAAGCACTTATGCGCTCCGGCATCTGTTGATACTATTGATTCTTCGCAGGGACAGGAGGACCATGTGAGTATGGGTGCAAACGCGGCTACCAAATGCTACAAGGTAGTTGAGAATTTAGAAAAACTTTTAGCAATAGAATTGCTTAATGCTGCTCAGGCGTGTGAGTTTAGAACTGAAAAAACATCGGAGGTCTTAGCTCAATTTGTTGCTGATTATCGCAAAACAGTTTCGTTCGTCAAAGACGATAGGTATTTGCATGAAGACATTAAAAAGTCGGTTGAGTTTGTAAGTAAGTTAAGCTAATTATTTCCCTCACCAAGAAAGGCAAACTGAATAATATTTGCTCCCATTTTTAGGGCACTAGCACGTGCTTCTTTTGAGTCGTTATGAACTGCTTCGTCTTCCCATCCATCACCCAAATCGCATTCTACATCGTAAAAGCAAACTAGTCTTCCTTCGTAAATTAATCCAAAACCTTGTGGTGCTTTTTCATCGTGCTCATGAATTTTTGGCAGTCCTTTTGGAAAATTGTACTTCTGATGATAGATAGGGTGTGAAAAAGGAAGCTCAACAAAATCCAATTCAGGAAACACTTTTTTCATTTCAGGGCGAATGAATTTATCCATTCCGTAATTATCAGAGATATGCAAAAACCCTCCAGCTATTAAATAACTCCGTAAGTTTTCAGAATCTTCTGTGGCGAAAATTACATTACCATGCCCAGTCATATGAACAAACGGGAAATTGAAAATTTCAGGACTGCCGACTTCAACCGTTTCTTGTTCACCAATATTAGTTTTAAGGTTGGTGTTGCAAAAAGCAATCAAGTTCGGTAATGATGTTTCTAGGTTTGCGTACCAATCTCCCCCACCACTGTATTTTAGTAAACCAATGTTGTAAGTTGGTTTAGAAATGAGTCCTGATCCTAGCACCCAAAAGCCAATTAAAATTAGTATGAAGAAGATTCTTTTCAAGACTCTAAAAGGTTAATAGTACTGCAAACAACAACACCTGCAGTTTCGGTTCGTAAACGATTATTTCCCAAAGATATTGGTTTGAAATTATTGTCCAAAGCAAGCGTGATTTCATTTGTTGAGAAATCTCCTTCTGGCCCAATTAAAACTAAAGATTTGCTGCCCTTTTTGTACAGTTCGTTGAGTTTTTTCTGCGCTTGTTCTTCACAATGAGCGATGTATTTCGACTCCATACTTTGTACTTTAATTAAGTCACTAAGTTTGGTGAGCGGATTTAGTTTTGGGAGAAAAGCTTGTCCGCTTTGCTTCATTGCAGAAATCAATACTTTTGTTAGACGTTCTTCTTTTATCACTTTTCTCTCAGAATGATCACAAACTATAGGTGTAATTTCTGTAATTCCAATTTCTGTAGCTTTTTCTAAAAACCACTCAAACCGATCGTTATTTTTTGTTGGCGCTATTGCTATATGGAGTCGATTTGGGAGAGGATTGTATTGCTTAACTTTGTCTACTACTCGGAATTCACATTTTTTATGATTCGCAACTGTTATTTCGACTTTGTAATACCCTCCTTCTCCATCAACTACCTGAAGTATTGCTCCCTTACCTTTTCGAAGAACTTTAATAGCGTGTCTAGATTCACCTTCGGGGAGATGGAATTGTTGTTTCGTTATTTCTGGTGAGTAAAAGAGTTGCATAATCCAAAAATAAAAAACTCCATCAAAATTAGACGGGGTTCTTCAAATATTGCACAGTAAAAAAATTAACTTATCTTAACAGAGGTTTTAGGCGCAGCAGCTAGAATCTCGTCATTTGCTCCTGCTGCATATTTCTCAAAGTTGTTTACAAAAGCTTCTGCAAGTTCATTTGCTTTAGAATCGTAAGCGTTTTTATCTGTCCATGTTTTTCTTGGGTTAAGAATATCATTTGGTAAATCAGCACAAGAAGTTGGCATTGCTAATCCAAATATTGGGTGATTTTCGAAATCAACATTATCAAGTTGTCCTTCTAATGCAGCAGTTATCATAGAACGAGTAAACGAAAGTTTCATTCTTGAACCTACTCCATAAATACCGCCGGACCATCCTGTGTTGATTAGCCAAACGTTAACATCGTGTTTCCTCATTTTTTCGCCTAGCATCTCAGCATATTTTGTTGGGTGTAAAGGTAAAAATGGTGCTCCGAAACAGGCAGAAAATGTAGTCTCTGGCTCGGTTACGCCTTCTTCCGTTCCGGCTACTTTTGCAGTGTATCCTGAGATAAATTGATACATTGCTTGCCCAGGAGTTAATTTAGAAATCGGAGGTAAAACTCCAAAAGCATCACAAGTTAAGAAGAAAATATTGTTTGGTACATTTCCTACAGAAGGTTCCGCTACATTATCAATATGATAAATTGGATAGCTTACTCTCGTGTTTTCCGTAATAGAACCATCTTCGTAATCGGGTATATTTCCATTTTTGAAAGTAATGTTTTCCAGTAAAGCCCCAGTTTTAATTGCATCGTAAATTTGGGGTTCTTTCTCTTTACTCAAGTCGATACATTTGGCGTAGCATCCACCTTCGAAGTTGAAAACTGAATTTTCTGCCCAGCCGTGTTCATCATCGCCAATTAATCTTCTATTAGGGTCAGACGAAAGAGTTGTTTTACCTGTTCCTGATAATCCAAAAAACACAGAGGTATCTCCATCCGCACCAATATTGGAAGAACAGTGCATTGAAAGCACATTTCTATCGTGGGGTAAAATAAAATTTAGAGCAGAAAAAATTCCTTTTTTCATTTCTCCTGTGTAACCAGTTCCGCCAATTAGAAGAATTTTTTTAGTGAAATTCATAATGGCGAAGTTCCCTTGTCGGGTACCATCAATATCAGGGTCCGCTTCGAAACTTGGAGCTTGGATAATGTTCCATTCAATATCCATTGTTTTTATTTCTTCTTCAGTTGGTCTTAGAAACATGTTATAGGTAAAAATACTAGACCAAGGCAATTCAGAAACAGAACGAACTGTTAACCTATAATTATCATCAGCACATACATAAGAATCACGGACGTAGAGTTCTTTTCCTTCCAAATGAGCGATAACTTTATCGTATAACTTATCAAATTTATCACTATCGAATTTGATGTTTACATTTCCCCACCAAACAGTGTCACGTGTAATGTCATCTTCAACAATAAATCTATCTTTTGGAGAACGACCGGTAAATTTTCCTGTGTTAACGGAAAGAGCACCGTTATCAGCAATAATTCCTATGTTGTCATCAACAGATATTTTGGTGAGCTCTTCAGGTGATAAATTCCAATGAGCTTTTGAAGGATTAAGTCCGAGCGAAGCAACAGTTGCTTCATCTGCTCTAAAACCTGTTTCTATCATAATTAATAATTTGGTTAAACTTTAGTTTAAACTTGATATTAGATTAATAGTAAAACACAAATCTATATCATTAATTTCTCGTAACGCTCGATAAATATTAGATTTTATTCACAGGATTTAACTGTTAGTGGAAAACTATTGTCATAAAAAATAGGGCGTTTCGATAAAAAGGTGTACAGTTAAGCCCCGAATCCATACAAGTTCTTATATTTTTCTTCCGCGTATTTCAGGAAGTAATCGGAATTGAGAGTTTTGCCAGTTACCATTTTACAAAGTTCATCGGAAGTATAGGTTTTTCCATGCTGGTGAATTTTGTTTCTCAACCAATCTAGCAAAGAGTTTAATTCTCCATTTTCTATTTTGGCGTTCAATTCTGGAATGTCTTTTTTGGCTTGGGCGAAAAACTGTGCGGCATAAAAGCTACCTAAGGAATAGGTAGGAAAATAACCAAAACTACCATGAGACCAGTGAATATCTTGCAATACGCCCTGTGCATCACTAGGTACATTTATACCCATATATTCTTTGTATTTCGCATTCCAAACAGAAGGTAAATCTCTAACTTCGATGGTCCCTTCAATCAACGATTTTTCGATTTCAAATCGAATCATTACATGAAAATGATAGGTTAATTCATCAGCACTAGTTCTAATTAAAGACGGCTTTACAACGTTCATCGCTTTGTAAAAATCCTTAGCAGAAACACCTATTAATTGCTCTGAAAAATATTGCTGCGCTAGTGGGTAGTTTTTTTTCCAATACGGTAAACTTCTTCCTACATTATTTTCCCAAA
Source organism: Flavobacteriales bacterium (assembly GCA_018669945.1). GTDB lineage: Bacteria > Bacteroidota > Bacteroidia > Flavobacteriales_G > NORP312 > NORP312. The sequence goes on along the minus strand of JABHTA010000127.1, from coordinate 3,962 downwards.
GTCTCGACTGCGACTCATGAATGCTCAATGAAAGATAAGTTCCCGAGGGTAAGCCATACTCCGAAGGTTTTAGGCCTTGTTCGTATAAACCATGACCACCTTCATGAATACAACTCCAAATCATTTCGCTGAGGTCTTTTTCGTTGATTCGAGTTGTTACTCTGACATCTTCTGCGCTAAAACTGGTGGTAAACGGATGGGTAGATAAATCTTGTCGGCCAGCATCAAAATCGTAGTTCATTTGTTTGAGTAAGTCAATTCCGAAATCCCACTGTTTATCTTTGGAAAAATTCTGGAACATGAATGCATCGTTGTTTTGATTTGCGTTTGAAATTTTATTAAGTAAAGTGATTAATTTCGGCTTGATATTTTCAAAAACAGCTTCGATCGTCTTTGTTTTTGCTCCTGGTTCAAATTCATCTAATAAAGCATCGTAGGGGTGTTCATGATATCCTATCAGTTTGCATTCTTTTCGTTTTAGCGCAACTAATTTTTCTAATTTGGGAGCAAAAAAAGCAAAGTTGTTGTCAGTTTTTGCTTTTTGCCATGCCTGAAAAGCAGCAGAGACTGCTTCGCTCATTTCTTTAACAAATTTTGTCGTGTACTTTAAGCTCTTATCATAGTCTTTTTTTGATTGAACAACATTTCTTGACTCAACTTCAGATAGTGAGCCATCATCAACTAATTCTGAAAGTAAATTTCCAAATTCTGTGTTGACTGACAGCTCGTGGCCAATGCCTGCCAAAGTTGAAAGTTGTTGTGCTCTTGTTGGGGCACTCTTAGCAGGCATATACGTTTCTTGGTCCCATTGTAATAAGGCAGAAGCGTGATAGAGGTCTGCAATTTTTTTACAATGTTCTTTGTATTTATCGTAGTTATTCATTTGTTTGATCTTTTATACCTGCATAAATTAATGTTGCCCAGCCTGCAATAAAACATAACCCGCCAATCGGTGTAATTGGGCCAAGAAATCCTGTCCAAGAATCAATACCTAAAACTTCTCGCGTTGCTAATAAGTAGATTGATCCTGAAAACAATACGATTCCTGATCCCCAAAGCAAAGAAGTAGCTTTGATAGTTTTCTTGGAAAGAGTGTTTGATAGAGCAACTAGCAGTAGCAACGCAATGGTGTGATAAATGTGATATTCACTTCCTGTTTCAAAACTTTTTAGTTGTTCAGGGGTTAGAATCCCCTTAAGGCTATGTGCCCCAAGTGCCCCGAGACCAATAGCTACAACCCCTGAAACTCCAGAAACAATGAGAAGTGTTTTTTTCATTAAAGACTAATTTGATCTTTAACGATTTTCCAGCCCTTCTCATTATAATTATTAATCCTCACGAAGGAATTAGGTATGTTGTTTTGTCTAACTTCATTTAATTCGATATAAAACAAATCACCTCTAGAAGAGTAAAAAACCAAATTTGAATTTTGTGAAAAGGTCAAAGATCCGTATGTAAAACATAGTAATAAACTGGTTGTGAACCGTTTCATAATATGTTGTTGATAATTAATTAAGCGACCAAGATAATAAATATACTTGCTTAGATTAAAAAGCTAAATTAGCACCCGTCTAAAATATACTTATGCGTAAAATATTATTAATAGGGGCGGGAAGATCAGCTTCATCATTGATTAAGTATCTGCTTGAAAATTCAGCTGAACAGAACTGGTATTTAACAGTTGCTGACCTGTCGTTGGAGATGGCGCAATCAAAAATTAGTGGTCATGAGAATACTAATGCGATAGAGTTTGACATCAATAATGCAGAGCAACGAGTTGCGGAAATAAGTAATTCTGATATAGTTATTTCTATGTTGCCTGCGAGTATGCATGTTCAAGTTGCCAAAGACTGTATTGATCTCAAAAAGTCAATGGTTACAGCAAGTTATGTTTCTGAAGAAATGAAAGCATTAAATGAAGACGCTAAAACTGCAGGTGTTGTTGTAATGAACGAAATTGGTGTTGACCCTGGTGTAGATCACTTATCGGCAATGAATGTGTTAGATGAGATTAGGGATGCTGGTGGAAAGATGCTCATTTTTGAGTCGTTTACGGGTGGGTTGGTAGCTCCAGAAAGTGATAATAATCCTTGGAATTATAAGTTTACATGGAACCCAAGAAATGTTGTGCTAGCAGGGCAAGGTGGAGCAGCGAAATTTTTCCAAGAGGGAAGATACAAATATGTTCCGTACAATAAATTATTTAGAAGAACAGAGCTTATCGATATCGAAGGGCATGGTGAGTTTGAAGGGTATGCTAATCGAGATTCGCTTGGGTATAGAAGTGTTTATGGGTTAGACGATATCCCTACAATATTTAGAGGGACACTTAGAAAGAGAGGTTTTTGCAGAGCATGGGATTGTTTTGTTCAATTAGGAGCAACTGATGATTCGTATATCTTGGAGGGATCTGAAGATATGACTTATCGTCAATTTATTAATTCGTTTCTACCGTATAATCCAAATGATTCAGTTGAATTAAAACTGAAGTATCAGCTGAGATTATGGGACGACTCCCATGTATTCGAAAAATTGGAGTGGTTGGGTATTTTTAGTGAAACTAAAGTTGGTTTAAAGGATGCAACTCCTGCACAAATTTTACAAAAAATTTTAGAAGAAAAATGGTCATTAGAAGAAGATGACAAAGACATGATAATTATGTGGCATAAGTTCGGTTATGAGCTAAATGGAAAGAAACATCAAAAAGAATCGTCTATGGTCTGCTTAGGAGATGACCAAACCTATACAGCAATGGCAAAAACGGTCGGAATACCGGTCGCAATAGCAACTAAATTAGTGCTCAATGGGGTAATTAAAACTCCGGGTGTTCATGTTCCGGTAACGAAGGAAATTTATAAACCCATGCTGGAAGAGTTATCTCAACATGGTATAAGCTTTACAGAGAAAGATACAGAGTTTGTAGGGTATTAGTCTGAGCAATTATTATATCTAGACACAATACTTTGCAAATCAGTTATAGTAAGCAGGTCAGCTCGAACCATATTAACAACTGATTTGCAGCCATTAAAGTAAGTTTTAATAAATAATTTGAATTTTTCGTTCTGTCCAGAACTAGAAATTCCTATTGTAGCTGAGCCGTTAGAATTCCCGTTAGAACCACTAGATAATGTAACTATTTCTATATCTTGAGCGTCTGCATCTAAGATGAGATAATTTTTCTCATTTTCGAACAAAATATAATAGAGGTTTTTCGAATTGCTAGGCAATTTTGCCCGACTATATAATTTCACTTTTCCAATCTCAAGTTCTTCAATAAAAAATTGATTTTTATTAGCAATATGTTTTTTATAAGATTTATCATTTACCGAATAGAAATTAATATCTTTTGGGTAAATAATTTTAATTGAATCATTTCCCAGCACCTCGACACAGAAAAGGTGTGAATTTGTTTTTTTTGAGTTTTTGAAATCAATTAAAAAAGTAAATGTTGTATCTATACCTTTAACGTAATATCCTGGTTTGATTTTGCCTTTTTTCAACAACTTTGCTGTATCTTTAATCTCAGAGTTGATGTATTCTTTTGTTGCGGGGTTTAATTGAGCAAATATTTGAGAGTAAATAAATAGGAAAAGGAAAAAGAAGATTTTTTTCATCTTATAAATTTAGGTAAAACTCTTCAGTTAGTTTTTTATAAGCTGCTGAGTATTGATGCCTTCCGTTTTGTTCGATAATCAATTCCTCCCTTATTGCTGGAATATCGGAGAATTCGAATTCTAGAAATAAGCGCTTCGTTTCTTTATCGGGTGTGGGTTTAATATTTACAATTCTAGTACAATACATCCCCTGTTCTTTTGCTAGTTCAATGGTCTTTTCACCTTGTTCAACGGGGTAAATTAAGCACAGTTTTCCTGTTGATGATAATAAACCTGCTGATATTCTTACGAGTTCAGTAGGTGTTAATGAATCGGTATGGCGCGCTTTGTTTTTACTCTCAACATCAG
>JABHTA010000060.1 GCA_018669945.1 Flavobacteriales bacterium | reverse complement strand
TTATCTTTATACTTATCTTTCATCGATGCAAGAATAGCATCAACATCAATATCTGGGGTAAGTTCAATCTTATTTTTTGAAATAATATAATTAGGATAAGTAGATCTAAGTTCTGAACATGTCATATTAGACTTAGCCAAGTGAGTTAAAAATAAGCCAATACCTACTAACGCATCCCTCCCATAATGGGATGCTGGATAAATCACTCCACCATTGCCTTCTCCACCTATAACTGCATCAGTCTGCTTCATCATATCTACGACATTAACCTCACCAACCGCTGATGCCGTATATGTTTGATTAGCTTTTTCGGTAACGTCTCGCAGCGCCCTAGTCGAAGACATATTCGATACAGTATTTCCTGGTGTGTGCTTTAACACATGATCTGCACAAGCCACCAAAGTATATTCTTCTCCAAACATGGATCCATCTTCAGAAACCATTGCAAGACGGTCAACATCTGGGTCTACTACAATTCCTAAATCAACTTTATTATCTTTAATCACCTTCGCGATTTCCGTCAAATTTTCTGGTAAAGGTTCAGGATTATGCGGAAATTGACCATTGGGTTCACAATATAATTCCAAAACTTCGGCTACTCCTAGTTGTTTTAATAATGGTGGCAAAAACAATCCTCCGGTTGAGTTTACACAATCAATCGCGATTTTAAATTTCTTTGCCGCTATTGCTTCAACATCTACCAAATCGAGGTTTAGTACATGATCTATATGCTTTTGTATATACGTATCATTACGTTCATGTGTACCTAAATCATCCACCTCTGCAAAACTGTAATCACCATTTTCTGCCATTCCTAGGACCTCTGCTCCATTTTCTGCTGTTATGAATTCACCTTTTTCATTTAATAGCTTTAATGCATTCCACTGTTTAGGGTTGTGCGATGCTGTTATAATTATTCCTCCATCTGCATTTTCCATGGGCACGGCTAATTCGACAGTTGGAGTTGTTGAAAAATCTAAATCAACGACATCAATTCCCAGACCTTGTAATGTTCCAACAACTAGACTTCGCACCATTTCACCAGAAATTCTTGCATCACGGCCAATAACTATCTTTACTCTTTCTTGTAAAGATTTTCGTTTTATCCATGTTCCAAATGCAGAAGTAAATTTCACAACGTCTAAAGGTGTTAAAGCATCGTTAGGGTTACCTCCTATTGTCCCTCTAATTCCTGATATTGATTTTATTAACGCCATTCTATAGTTTCATTTTGCTGCAAATATAGCAGTTAGGAGTACAAGACCATTCTATTGTCACTAAGAAATAATACCCTTTTAATTTATTAAGTTTTCAATAATAAAGATTTCTAATCAATCATAGATAAACGACTGGTATCTAGATATGAATACCCCATCTAAGCTCACAAATTTTATCAATTGTTAATTTAATTGTTAACAACTGTAAGCAGTTTCCCGGAAAACATCTTGTTTCTATTTTATGTTTGTTAAGCAAGAAACAATAAACAATTTGTTTATGGGAGCATCAGAAAATTACGATAACGACTCAGAGCAGGATCTTACTTCAATTGAAAAGTATAATGATATGATTTTTAAACGAAAGTCATATTACTTTGATATTGACGAATTTGAAATGATTGTAAACTATTACCTTGAAAAACAAGACTGGGTTAAGGCGTTAGATGCGATTGAATACTCTAAAAAGCTTCATCCATTTGTTCCTCGACTTTTGGTTAAAGAAGCTGATTTATTGGGGGCAACGGGTCAGCATGAAGAAGCACTTGAACTTATTGCAAGAATTGAATTAATCGAACACAGAAATCCCGAACTTTTTTTAATAAAAGGTTCTTTACTCAGTGAAATAAATAGCACAGACAAAGCTATCGCTGCATACATCAGAGCTGCTGACTTGTCTTGCGAAGCAAAAGACGAAGTATATATTAGCATCGCTTATGAATATCAAAATCTTGAGAAATTTGAAAAGGCGATAGAGTATTTAAAGCACGCTCTTCAAACAAACCCTGCAAACGAAGATGCATTATATGAAATTGGGTTCTGTTTCGAGCAAATAGATAAACCAGACCAAATGATCACTTTCTTGCAAGCATTTCTCGATGAACATCCATACTGCGACCACGCATGGAACAGTCTTGGAAGTGCAGAGCTCCGCCAAGGAAACCATGGGAACGCAATTGACGCTTTCGATTATGCGCTAGCAATTAATGAAGATTTTGTTACTGCATATTTTAACAAGGGTAGCGCACTTATTGCCACTGATAGATTTATAGAAGCTATTGAAATATACGAACAATCCGTTAGTTTCGATATTGCGGGATCTTTAGCTTACCACCAAATTGGTTATTGCCATGAACAATTAGGTAACTTCGATAAAGCGATTGTTATGTATAATAAAGCAACAAAAATTGACAATGAATTCGCAGAATCTTGGATTTCATTGGCAAGGCTCTACTCAGATAAAAATAAACATGTTGAGGCTATATATGCGGTTAAAAAGGCACTAGAAAAAGAAGAAGATAACTCAGAATACTGGTGTTTGTACGCCCACATTCAAGGGAAAGCAGGATTAATTGAAGAAGCTAAATTAGCATATGACAAAGCTATTGAAATTGATTTGTTTAATGTTGACACGTGGTTGAGTTATTCAGACTTACTATTTCAGAACGATTACTTTGATGAATCAATTGATGTGCTAAACAATGGAATTAAAAACAATCCATCAGCGGCTAAATTATACTATAGACTTGGTGCTTATTTTATTAGTGTTGGTTATGAAACTGACGCAGAGGATGTATTATATCATGCGCTAACTATGGATTTCGAGAAACATGATCAGCTTTTTGAATTTATGCCCCAAGCAAAAAGTAATCTGTTTATTCTTGATTTGATTAACTCTTTTAAAGAAGCATAAACAAGTTTCTTTTATCAAGTTGGAAGAGTACGTGTATAAATTTCTGAATCTTCTAAATCTTAGGTAAGTTTGCAGCATAAAATTTAGACATGAAAACAATAACAGTTCAAGAATTAAAAGCTAAACAAGACGCCAAAGAAGATTTTCAATTGATTGACGTTAGAGAGCCTTATGAAATTGACATCTGCACAATTAATGGAGATTCAATTCCTATGGGTGAGGTAATGAATAGAATTGAAGAAATATCTAAAGATAAACCCGTTTATATTCACTGTAGAAGTGGAAAACGTTCTGCCGCAGTTATCGATTCTTTAGAAAGAGGTCATGGGTTCGACAACTTGCACAATTTAACAGGAGGAATATTAGCATACGCTTCAGAAGTTGACACTTCATTAGAAAAATACTAATGCAAAAATCTGCCAAAGATTATATTGCACTGCTTTTAAAAGGTATAGCGATGGGTGCTGCCGATGTTGTGCCAGGAGTATCTGGAGGAACAATTGCATTCATCTCTGGAATTTATACGGAATTACTTAACTCAATTAAGAGCGTTAATCTCTATAATATAAAAACCTTATTAAAGGGTGATATAG
>JABHTA010000031.1 GCA_018669945.1 Flavobacteriales bacterium | reverse complement strand
TTTAGATAAGTCATCGTTTTTGGTAGCCGTAACCAAGTTTTCTTTAGTCATGACCTCTTCGATGGATCGGTTCATGTTTTTTTCGAAACGTAAATCTCTATTCGTTACAATTCCAATCAACGTTTGATCATCTTCAATTACCGGAATCCCACCAATCAAATGCTCCTTCATCAATTGCAACGCATCTCCAACATTAGCAACCTTTGAAATCGTTACTGGATCTTGAATCATACCGCTTTCGGAACGCTTCACTTTACGCACTTCGGCCGCTTGTGCCTCAATAGACATGTTTTTATGCAACACACCTATTCCACCTTCGCGAGCTATCGCTATCGCTAATGCCGATTCTGTAACAGTATCCATTGCTGCTGCAACTATTGGTGTGTTTATAATTATGTTTCGTGTAAATTTAGAGGCAATACTAACATTATGAGGTAATACCTCAGAGTAAGCTGGAACTAATAAAACGTCATCATATGTTAATCCTTCTACAATTTGATCCATCGTGTTCATGTTTCAGATTTCGACTAAAGAGCGCGAAAATAATCATTTTAAGCCGTTATTATAGGTCTACTTTTAAGATAATTTATGGTACAAATTAAATTTACGTCAAATAATCCTTCGATGTATTGCCTATTAGCTAAAATAGTACGACATTTGCGCCCTGAAAAAATTAATTTAACCGAAGGTTCTACGAGATGGAACCATAACAATATAATATGGCAACAAAAATTAGATTACAACGTCACGGTAAAAAAGGAAAACCATTTTTCCACATTGTAGCTGCTGACACAAGATCGAAAAGAGATGGTAAATATATCGAAAGATTGGGTTCGTACAACCCTAACACCAATCCAGCAACAATAGATATCGATTTTGATAGATGTTTAAACTGGCTAAAGACTGGTGCAGAAAGAACTGATACTGCTAACGCAATTTTAAAATACAAAGGAGTTGTTTACAAATACCATCTAGATAGAGGTGTTGTTAAAGGCGCAATGACTCAAGATCAAGCTGACGCAAAGTTTGACAAATGGATGGCAGATAAGGATGCGAAGCTTGAAGGCCAAGTTGGCAACATTGCAAAAGCACTTGATGCTGATGCAAAAGCAAGGTTTAGGGCTGAAACAGATGTAAAAGAAGCTAGAGCTAAGGTGTTGTTAGCTAAATCTTCTGAATTAGCTGCTGCCGCTGCTGCTGAAGTTGCCGCTGCAAATGCTCCAGAAGAAACTGCGACTGAGGAAGCGCCTGCTGTTGAGGCAAAAGCTGAAGAGGCACCTGCTGCTGAAGTTGCTGCAGAAGAAGCAGCTCCTGTTGAAGAAGTAAAAGAAGAAGCACCTGCTGTTGAAGCAAAAGCTGAAGAGGCGCCTGCTGCTGAAGAGAAGAAAGAAGAAGCTGCCAAATAATTAGCGGTTAAATTAGATTACAGAAAGCCACGCAATTTTTGTGTGGCTTTTTTATTTTTACACAATGAATAAAGATGAATGCTTTAAATTAGGTTATGTAATAAAACGACATGGTTTTAAAGGCGAACTGAGCATTAAATTCGACTGTAAAACGCCTGATTATTATAAAGAAATTGAAGCCATCTTTATCGAGATTAACGAGCAATTGATTCCTTTCTTTATCGATAAGTTGCTCTTAAATAACAAAGGGATTGCAACAATCAAATTAGAAGATGTTAACAATGATAATGATACCGAGCAGCTACTTAGAAAAAGCGCATACCTGCCGCTAAAGCTGTTGCAAGAAGACACAAGCTTGGCGGGGGGCTTAAATGAACTAATCGGATTTACCGTAGTTGACAAGACTCATGGAAATATCGGCAGGCTTGCCGATGTTATTAATCAAACTGCACAGGTTATTTTACAAATAGATAATAATGGAACGGATATTTTGATTCCTGCAGTTGATAATTTTCTTAAGAACATTAACACAAAAACAAAAACTATTGATATTGAAGCGCCCGAAGGTTTGATCGAATTGTATCTTGGAGAATAAGATATCTTTGATTCGACTTGAGCAGTAGATGATTTTCAAATTCAAACAATTTTCGATTGACCAAACCAACTCTCCGTTTAAAGTTGGAACAGATGGAGTATTGGCTGGGGCACTTTGCCCTGTAAACGCCCCTAAAAACATTTTAGATATTGGCACTGGAACAGGTCTAATTGCTTTGATGTTGGCCCAAAGGTGCAACGCGAAAATTGATGCAATTGAAATTAATCAAATTGCTTTTAACCAAGCGAAACACAATTTTAAAAACTCACCTTGGGTAAATAAAATTAATGTTCATCATTGTGCATTGCAAAACTACAATCCGGGCAAGAAATATGCAGTAATAATTAGCAATCCACCTTACTTTCAAAGCTCACTTAAATCTGATGTTGAGAGTAAAAACAAAGCGCGCCATACCGATTCATTAACACCTACTGAACTCGTAAGAATATCAGCAGGTTTATTATCATCAACAGGAAAACTGTGCTTAATTTACCCCGTTGAACAAGGTGAAAAGACCATTG
>JABHTA010000266.1 GCA_018669945.1 Flavobacteriales bacterium | reverse complement strand
TGCGACCAGCAAAACTCTTTATCCATACATTGTATAAATTTTCTAAATCGCCCTTCGTTTTTGATTCTTGTAGACTCGGTCGAATAATTTCTTGATACTCTAACATTTTTTTTCGAACAGTTAAATAACCCCACGTTCGCCAGAGCATATTACAGTATGCTTTGGCCTCTTTAGGATTGTCATAAAACAACTGTAAGCAAGTTAAAGATGCTAAACTCAAAGGTACTTTACAAACAAAGCTAGTATCGCTTCTGCGGATTACTTCATACTTAATTTCGTGAGCAGGTGATGAATAGATTGTATTAATCTCTGTCTTTTCGTACTGCCATTTTAAGTCTTCCATTGTTATTATTTTTAACAATGATAGCATGGCAAACCGTAATCTATTTATGATTTACTTTTTTAAAGTAAATAGATTCACCAAAAGCTCATGAAGTTCTTGAATACGAAGAACTTAATTTAGATCTATATCGTACCGAAATTAGATAAAATAGATTTAGAGCTAATAATCATCATAACAAAAACAATTTGTTATTAGGTTCTCTACGCTGGCATTTTATTATATTTGACTTGTATTATGGATATAATCACAACAGAAAAGCTTACTAAATTTTACGGCTCAGAAAGGGGTATTGAAGGTGTAAGTATTAATGTTAAACAAGGTGACATTTTTGGCTTTATTGGGCCAAACGGAGCTGGAAAATCTACCACAATACGAACCTTATTAAACTTAATTTTTCCTAGCTCTGGTACCTCCCAAATTTTCGGAAAAGATACAGTGACCGAAAGCGCAGAAATTAAAAAGAAAATTGGCTATTTGCCTAGCGAAGTAAATTATTACGACAACATGTCTGTGGAAGATTTGCTTAATTTTTCTGCAACTTTTTTTCCTAATACCGACAATAAATATCGCAAGGAGCTATGCGAAAGGTTTGCGTTAGATACCACTAGAGAAGTAAATGAACTGTCTTTAGGTAACCGAAAAAAAGTTGCCATAGTTCAATCTTTAATGCACCGACCAGAATTACTTATTATGGATGAACCCACAAGTGGTTTAGACCCTTTGATGCAAACTGAGTTTCATCAAGTATTAAAAGAAGCTAATAAGGATGGGACAACACTGTTTTTTTCATCTCACATATTAGGTGATGTTCAAAAAATATGCAATCGCGTATCCATCATTAGAAATGGTGTTATTGAAGCTAACGAAGACATTGATTCGTTGCTCGCCAGACAGCTTAAAAAAGTTTCATTAGTACTCAACGATGATGCAAAAGAAGAGCAATTTGCGAAAGAAGAGATTTCAAAACTAAATTTACTTCATCAAAGAGTTTCTTTTACATACTCTGATAGCCCCAATGAATTGCTTCGATTCATTGCTCAACTAGAAGTAAAAGACCTAACCATAGAAGAGCCAACCCTAGAAGATATATTTATGCACTATTATGAATAAGGCGCTTTACATATTGGAGTTAAAACGTAATTTGAAGTCGTTTTTAATCTGGGGAAGTGTTGTGCTCTTTATCACCGTATTTATCTTACTCCTATTTTTGAGTTTCGCTGATATGGGTGAATCCATGCAAGTAATGATGGAAGGTATGCCAGAAGGAATGGTAAAAGGATTTGGAATGAACGTTGATATATACACTAATGTACTTGCCTACTATTCTACCTATTTCGGATTGCATATTATGATTCTCACAGGAATATTTGCTATTACAATGGGAGCCAATATTTTATCAAAGGAAGAAAGAGAAAAAACATCTGAATTTTTACTTACAAGACCTATCTCCAGAACTGAAGTTATTAATTCTAAGTTGGCTGCTTATTTTACATTGCTCTCGATATTAATTGTGCTTCAAACTTTATCTGGCTATTTAACAATCGATTATGTCTCAGAAGCACCATTTGACAACGGCATTTTCATTACACTTTCTATCTACGGAACGTTGCTTACTCTGCTCCATGGAGCATTAGGCTGGGCGCTATCATTGATACCAAAAAGAGGTAAGGCTATTACGGGGCCATTAATAGGTGTCGTTGTTGGCGGATTTGTTTGCAGCGCAATTTCAAAAATTAGCGAGGACTCGGAATTTTTGAGATGGATAAGCCCTTTTTCTTACGTTAGTTTTGATGTTAGCTTGCCTAATTATTCATTAGATCCTGTTACCGTTATTGTATTTTTAGCCATTATAGCAGCCCTGCATGTATTAGTTTATGTGAGCTATAATCGTAGAGATTTAGACGGGTAATTACTCGCTTTTATAAGTATGAAAAAGCCTCATCCTAAATATTAGAATGAGGCGTTCCCCCTTATTGTTTCATGCTCGGATTCTATTTCACTTTATTGATATCGTACCAATCGATATGGCGGGTATAGTACATGATAACTGCCAGTACCGCAAACAGCCCAACACTGCCTACTAGTAATGCGAAGTCTTGCAATTGTAAAATGATGAATATAAAACCATAAATCATAGCCATAGCGCCTCCCATAAATAGTGTGAGCCTCTTACTCTTTAGCACACCTTGTATGTATATTAATACAAGTGTTATGACGGCAACCGATGATACAATATAAGCTAGCCCAAAACTACTTTGTTCGGATATTGATAAAAGCAGCGCATAGAATATACAGAGAGCGAACCCAACTAATAAGTACTGAATTGGGTGAATTCGTTTTTTATTAATTACCTCCATAAAGAAGAACAGTAAAAAGGTAAGAGCAATAATAAGAACCGCATACTTAGAGGTGCGCATGTTTTTTTGGTATTGATCTACACCAACCATAAGGTCTACACCAAATACTGAGGAATAAGGTTTAGAACTACTTC
>JABHTA010000034.1 GCA_018669945.1 Flavobacteriales bacterium | reverse complement strand
ATTCTTCGGAAGTAACCAAAAAGAATGGAAAATGTTCCAAGATACCACCGGTAAAAGAAAACTAGGAAAAGCAATAGCCACAGGGCAAATGTTCCAAGTAAAAATTTACTAACTAGCTGATAATTTCCTTTTGTCATTACGAAAACTGATGCAAAAATGGCGAATGAAATCATGAGTCCAAAACGAATGTGAGAAATGATAAAAGACATTTTTCTAATGTCATCAATAGGTTCCCCGATCCATCCCCAAAGTTTGAATAGGCAAACTATGCTTGCTACTATAATTCCACTAATGAATAGAAGTAAAAATCGATTCAATTCTTGAGTTGAAATTTTGATTGCGGACCCTAAAACAAATGGAATAATAAGCAGAGGTAGCTTCGCTTTTATATCACCTAAACCGTAAATATAGTCTGTTGTGTTGACTAGCCATACTAAATGAAGAGCAAATAACCCAAGCACCAACAGAATGCTTTTGTTTTGTTTTAGGGCTTCAAATTTTGCTTTGTAATTTGCCTCCACTATCCAGTTTATGAGCAACACGAATTGCGAAATACTCATCATCGCAGGGCTTAAAGGCATGCCTACTAACAACATAGCTATACCTGCAAGGTATATTATACGATGAAAGCCCGCTGAGAACATGAATTACTTGGCTACTGGCTCAAAAGTGCCTTTTAGAATAGAACTGTACATGCTTGTATCTGATAATACTTTTAACGCTTTTTTTATTTCATCATCGGATGATAAGTTGGTCTCAATTCTACCAGTTTGGTAATAGTAGCGAGATACTATTTCGTTTCTTAAAATGAGCTCAAGCTCTTTTTTATGTTTAATGATGTCGTTGTCTTTTTCCGTTGCCAGTTGCTTCTCTAATAATTGAATTTGTTTCATAGTGGCTTCAGTGCATTTTTCGTTTTCTGCAACTTCTTTTAGGCCGTCAAGAATTCTTTCCGTTTGTGTTTCGTGTTCAAAATCTTTTGATTTCGTATAGCTCACAAATTCATTATATTCCTCATCTGAAAGAGAAAATAATTTAGCTGGAAGAATTGAATCATGGGAAAGCCTATAAATAGTTGCATAATCAAAGAAAATCGTGTTTTGTAACAAACTACCAATAATTTTAGGTAGCTCGTTTACTTTCACTTCAAGATCGGGCTTAATACCTGCTCCATCAAAAACAGGTCTTCCATTAATGGTTTCGAATTGAGTCATTGATGAATCAGCAACTTCTTTAGCTTTTCCTTTCTCGTCTTTGTCAGTATAGTCTAATCGCTGAATGCATCTTCCGCTTGGGGTATAGTATTTTGCAACAGTTACTTTAAGTTTCGAGTTATAGCTTAAGGGCATCGTTTGTTGAACAAGTCCTTTTCCGAAAGAATTTTGACCAATAATTACCGCTCTGTCCAAGTCTTGGAGCGTACCTGAAACAATTTCGGATGCAGAAGCTGAATAGGAATCAATTAAGACAATTAATGGAATTTCATTGTCAAGGGCACTATTTCGAGTATTATAAGTTTTATTCCAATCGGTAATCTTACCTTTTGTGGTAACAACTTCTTGACCTTTCGGCACAAAAATATTAACAATTTCTACCGCTTCTACAAGTAACCCTCCTCCGTTTCCCCGAAGGTCAAAAATCAAGGTTTCCATGCCTAAAGAGTCTTTTAAGGTGTTGAATGCAGTTTTCACATCTCTGCTAGCAGTTTCTGTAAAGCTATTTAGTTTGATGTATCCAATGTTGTTTTCTAGCATCCCGAAATAAGGCACCGCATCTAGAGTAACTTCTTCTCTCACTATTTCTTTAGTAAGAAGACCTTCTGTTCCAGGTCTTTGAATTTTCATCACTAGCATAGTGCCTGGTTCTCCTTTTAAAATTTTACTAAGTTCACTAGTGGTCTTATTAAGTGTTGATTTCCCGTCAACTTCTAAAATAACATCTCCAGCCATTAAGCCTCCTTTTTGTGCAGCGAAACCTTCGTAAGGTTCAGAAATAACTACAAAACTGTCTTTTTTAGTAATCAATGAGCCGATTCCTCCATATTGACCGGTAGTCATGAAGCGGTAATCTTCAATGTCAGATTCTGGGTAATATACAGTGTATGGGTCGAGTGATTTTAGCATCGCATCGATACCAGTTTTCATTAACTTTCCAGGCTCAGTATCATCAACATAGTAAACATTTAACTTTCCGTAGAGGGTAGTGAAAATATCTATGTTTTTAGAATGCTCGAAATAGCCATCGGTAAAATTGAATGATACTATAGATATAACAGCAGTTAAAGCAATTATTAGTAAAAGTTTTATTTTTTTCATTATTATAATTTATGGAACAGGATCATAGCCATCACCACCAAAGGGCTGACAAGATCCAATTCTTTTAATTGTTAAATACAATCCTTTTAATGGGCCATGTTTTTTAATTGCCTGAATACCATATTCAGAGCAAGTTGGCGTATAGCGGCATGTAGCAGGAAGAAGTGGTGATAGGGCAGCTTGATAAAACTTAATTATTTGTATCAATATCCAACTCATCTTTTTGCTTGTACGCCTTTGCTAAACGTTGTAAAGATAAAATTATTTTAGAGCAGATTTTGTCGTAGGATTCTTGCTTTGAGCTAGTGTAAACTATTGCAATTGTTAATGTACGATTTAGCTTGCTAATGTTTTTGTAAAGTTCACATTTAGACAGTCGATAAGCCGCAGATATTTGCCTTTTGATTCGGTTTCGATCAACGGCTCTATTAAATTTTTTTTTAGGAACAGTAATTAATATTTGGACGGGATATTCGCTTTCTATTTCATTTAGTGAATGAATGATTCGAAATGGAAACTCGGAAAATGATTTTCCATTATTGAAAAGAAACTCGGTAGCCTTTGTGCTAGATAGTTTTTCTCCTTTTTTGAATGTAGATGTCACTGCTATTAAACTGAGTGGAGTAGAATTGTAACATAACCGTTAACTTTCTGCGTCTATTTCTTTTTGTTCGCGACCTTAATGAACCTTTCAATTGCCATTGTCATTGATGGTGTTTCTGGTGTTGGCGCTTGAACATTTAAGTTAAGACCATGGTGTTCAACTGCTTTAGTCGTAGTAGAGCCAAATGCGGCAATTTTGGTTCCATTTTGCTCAAACTTAGGAAAATTTTGGAACAATGATTTTATACCGGAAGGACTAAAAAACACAAGCATGTCGTACTTTATTTCAGCTAAGTCTGAAAGATCACTGCATACGGTTCTATAAAGCGTTGCTTTTGAATATTTAAATCCATTTTCTTCTAGCAATTGGGGATAATCTGCTTTTAAAATATCAGAACAAGGGAAAATAAAATTTTCGTCTTTATGCTTTTTCATTACATCCAACAAGTCCTTAAAAGTTGTTTTTCCGTGAAAAATTTTCCGCTTTCTAAACACTACATATTTCTGTAAATAAAATGCAGTAGATTCCGACAAACAAAAGTATTTCATAGAGCTAGGAATGTTAACTCTCATCTCCTCTGCTATTCTAAAATAGTGGTCAACAGCATTTCGACTAGTAAAGATTACGGCACCATGATTGAGGATATTGATTCTAGTTTTTCGGAATTCCTGTGCTCCAATTCCCTCTACATGAATAAAAGGTCTGAAGTCGATTTTCAAGTTGTGTTTATCAGCTAAATCGAAATAAGGAGATCTTTCTGATTCTGGTTTTGGTTGAGAAACTAAAATTGATTTAACCTTGCTCATCTGCACCCAAATTTAGTAGTTAGTAATCGAGTTTTAATGAAATCCTTCCTGAATCAGCCTATTTTACTTGGAAAAGCTTTGTATAGAAAGATTAACGGCAAAATTTCGAAGGTGCAAATGTACAAAAATAAGTAGAATAAACCACCGACGTTGTGCCTAATTGCTATTGCGGCCGATTTTACTAGTCTTAGTGCCATAAAAAGAAGTAAAAAGACAAATGCGGATTGTATGACGATCCCTCTATCTACATCTATAAAATTCAAGACTATAAGAAGCGGAATTAACAAAACTCCAGCTGCCAATGTGAAAATTGTGTGATTAAATAGGTATTCCTGAACTTCATTTTTTAACCCAGATAATTTGCCACATAACAGCATGGAACCCCTCTTAAACATACACAATACAATAATAAATCCACTAAAGGTGAGAATAAGTTTTGATGAATTCCAAGAGATAAAAGTGAAGGTGTTATTTGCGGCAAACACGAGCATCGAAAAGCATAGAACGTAATTTGTGAAAAGTAGTATGGTGCTTTTGCTTACAAAAGTTGTTTTGTCATTAAAGCTTTGATTCATACTTCTATTACTCAAGATAGCTTCGAAGACTAAGCGTATTTTGTTTTTATCTGTAGCCAAAACAATACCAATCAGCGAAATGGTAAACAAGATGCTTATGATTGTAATGTTGTTAGCAAGAATAGGAGTAGCTTTATATATAATATTAGCTGCCGTGCTAGTTTTAGAAGTAAATGTCGGTTCGAAATTCACGGTGTAAAACTACCGTTTTCCTACATTGAATACTCTAGAAATGTTAAAACCTGCTTTGATTCCTAAACCCCGCCAGGATTCATTATTGTAAGGAAGATAATTTCCTGCAACAATACCTGCTGCGTTGGTAGCAACTAAATGAAAAACGTGGCCACCAGTTTCTATTTCTATGCCAATACCAAGCGGATTGTAGAATGGGGTCGTACTATTGTTTTGCCTGTATTTTGAAAAAATATAGAAGTAGTCGATTAAAACTGCAGTTCGCTGTGTGATTTTAAACCTTCCGCCTGCTCCTAAAGCAAACATTGTGTTTTGCTCTTCTGCTCCATTGTCAGGATTAACGTATCGTCTAATAATATTTCGGTGCGTTAGAGTGGGTGCAATTTCAACAGAAATACGTGTCCCAAATTTGCGAGCAATTATAAGTTGGTAGGTATAATTAAATCTATGCGCAGTTTTCAAATAAAGACTATCTGGATCTCTTTGAGGAGTGAACCCAATTTGCCCAAGTAAGACTAAAGAGACAGGAACTTTATTGTTTGTTGTTTGCGTGAAAGGTCTAAATTTAAAGCTGCCATCAATTAATTCTTGCCTTTTACTACGAGCTATTCCTACCTGCAGGTAATCAGTAATCCCATAATCGAAAGAAATGCGAATATCGTTCACATTGTCCATTCCGAATAAATCGTGGGCTTTGTATAGTCCAACACTCCCAAACCGATGTGTAACCCGAAAATCTAATGTCTTTTTCTTTACTGTTTCATTAGAATGTAAGTTGATGATTCTTTGAGTTTTAAAAGTTGCTTGTACTTTTTCGTTACCTAATTCTTCGGTCGCTTCGGCTTCTAACATATCCATAAGATCATCTTGGGCAAATGAGACCAAAGAAAAAGCAATAAAAAAGAAAGGTAAGAGATAGTCTATTTTCAACATATATGAAATCTTATTTTTTTGGTTCGTAAACCAGTGTAGCAGTTACATCAACCACTTCAGCAATATTTTGAATTACAATCGAAGGGATGTCAATATCATGATCTTTAAGCTTAATTTGGAAGTTTCCTTCGAAAATTAACTGACTATCTTTTACGGTAATGGTTCCATTAATTAATCGTTCTTGCTCAACTCCGTGGATTGTTAGTTTTCCAGTTGCAGAGGCATCGTACGTTCCGTTTTTAGTGTAGTCTAGCTCTTCATTAATTGTACCTGAGAATTTAGCAGTAGGAAATTTCTCAGTCTCAAGATAATTTTCATTGAAGTGTTCTTCCATTAAAGGTTTTTCAAATTTGAATGAAACGACAGGAATAACGAACATCAATGTCTTAGACGAAATTTTAAAAAACGATTTCGTTTTTTTGTTAATGGCTTCAATTTTTTCCAATGGGGAATCGGAATGAAATTTTATTTCCGATTCAGTTACCGCATATAAATCTTGTGCATTTACAGAAATGGTGAGGATTGTTAATGAGAGAAAAGTTAGTATAGTTTTCATAGTTAGGTTTTAGTTATTTGTAGCTCCATTATCGAGCCAACATTGAATTAAGTCACGATCAGTTTGAGAAAGTGGGCCACTAGGGGGCATGTCTTGACTAATTAGCACACGCGATTCGAATGGTCCACCATTATCAATTTTGGCAAATAAGCCAGAGTAAGCAGTGAAATCGCCCGAGCCGAAACCTGTTGAATGACATCCAGCAAAGGCACAGTTCTGATTAATAATGGGTTGAATATGGGTTGAATATTTGCACGTATCTGTAACTGTTGTGTCTATAGTTGTCGTGTCAGTAACTTCTCCAGTATCAATTATTACAATAGGAGGCGGTTCGAGCTCCAATTTATCTGCAGTACAGGAGAACAATATCATGCAGCAGAAAGCAACAGGTACAATTAGTTTCTTTCCCATATTAAGTAAATTTATCTTACTGTATAATTAGCTTTTCAATGTTTTGCGTGCCACCAACGTTTATGTATAATAGATACGTACCTTGCTCCATATCCGAAACGTTAAATGGATGCACAGAATTTGCAAAACTTTTTACTTTAGAACCTTTAAGGTCAAATAAAGTAACGGTTGTCCTTTTGTCAACTCCTTTAATTGTAAAAAACTCGGAAGTAGGGTTTGGATAAATACTTACATCTGAATTTACATCTGAATTTATCGCAATACCGTTTGCAACATCTTCAACAGCAGCTTGCGAATCTGTGTAAATCACATCGCCTGTTGCATCAGTTGATCCATCAGCACCATTTCCTGCAACATAGAAAGTAACATCGCCCGAACCAGAAGGAGGCGCAGTCCAGGTCATGGTCCAACTTTTTGAATCAGTGCCAAATGTGCCTGTATTATTATGAGTAACTGCGTGGTCAGCAGTAACGGTATAAATCTCACTGTTTCCACCTGTAGCAAATGTACCTGCTTTCGCGTTCGAAGAGTGCTCTGCGGTAATTTGAAATCCAAACATGCTCGCGCCCGTTTCTGCAACGGAAACGGTAACGTTATATGTGCTTCCGCCAACATAACCTGAGGCAGGGATGTCAGTTGCTATCATGCTTGTTGATGAAGCTGTTGAAAGGCCATGACATTGTCCACAATCTTGGTTTGCATCACCAGGAGATCCTGATCTCCCATCCGTACGACCCCCAGAACTAGATGTTAAAATTGTTGCGAATACGGCTAATGTAAATATAGAAAGTACTGTTTTTTTCATAATTGTTATGATTTTGCAACACCAAATATAACAATCTCAATTAATTACACCAAAAATACTTGCTAAGACAATCCTGTTTGAGCTTTGAACGAAAGTTATTTTGCTATTTTTGCTGCCCAAATTAAAACCAATGGCAAACGATAGATACGAAGCACACGATTATTATTTGATGGATGATTTGCTTAGTGATGAGCATAAACTTATACGAGACTCAGCAAGAGCTTGGGTAAAGCAAGAGGTTAGCCCGATAATAGAAGACTATTACGAAAGAGCTGAATTTCCAAAGCAAATAATTCCGGGCTTAGGAGCAATAGGGGGTTTCGGACCTTATATACCAGAAGAATATGGAGGACCTGGATTAGACCAGATTTCTTACGGTTTAATTATGCAAGAATTGGAGAGATGCGATTCTGGGTTGCGGTCTACTTCATCTGTTCAAAGCTCTTTGGTAATGTACCCAATTTGGAAATTTGGGAGCGAAGAGCAGAAACAAAAATATTTACCAAAGCTAGCAACAGGTGAATTTATCGGATGTTTCGGGTTAACAGAGCCTGATTTTGGTTCTAACCCTGGCGGAATGGTTACGAACATTAAAGATGCGGGAGACCACTACATCCTTAACGGTGCAAAAATGTGGATATCTAACGCTCCATTTGCAGACTGCGCTGTAGTATGGGCAAAAAATGAAGAGGGGAGAATAAAGGGGCTTATTGTAGATAGAGGCATGGAAGGATTCGAAACTCCTGAGATGCATGGAAAGCATTCTCTCAGAGCATCTGCTACAGGTGAGCTAATTTTCAATAATGTTAAGATTCCTAAAGAGAATATATTACCGAACAAAGACGGTTTAGGTGCTCCACTTCAATGTTTAGATTCTGCTCGTTATGGCATTGCTTGGGGGGCAATCGGTGCCGCGCTTGATTGCTATGACGCTGCTTTACGTTATTCTAAAGAGCGTATTCAGTTTGGAAAACCTATTGGTAGTTTTCAATTGCAGCAAAAGAAATTAGCTGAAATGATTACTGAAATTACAAAAGCACAGTTGTTGACTTTTAGATTAGGTCAGCTTAGAAATGATGGTAAAGCTACTTCATCTCAAATTTCTATGGCGAAACGTAATAATGTTGATATGGCATTAAAAATTGCCCGCGAAGCACGACAAATGCACGGTGCAATGGGAATTTCTAATGAGTACCCAATGATGCGCCATATGGCAAACTTAGAATCGGTAATTACTTATGAGGGCACGCATGATATTCACCTGTTAATTACCGGAATGGATGTAACAGGTATTCCTGCTTTCCAATAATAGATGGAAAAATATTAATATTATAACGCACAGTGCGGGTATAGCCAGTAACTTCTTTTCTTAATCTTTATTTTGTTCGTGGGATTTCGGTCACATGAACCATGCGTAAACTTTTTCAAAGGCAAAAGCCTCAATTATAAAAATAGGGAAATAGCTTAGTCGGATAAAATTATGAACGGAATCATATTTACCAGTATAATGCGATTCAGATGGGGATTGCCCGAAAACAAGGTGTAATACGTACATGCAGATGTATTCCCCAGCATGGAAACAGACCCCATAGATTAGCGCTCGCAGACCCCAATAAAGAGGATATATAAAGGGGACAGCTATAATTAGCCAAAAGGCGCTCAGGGCAACGCCATACACAAGTATGTATAAAATACTCCAGTAACCAAAGAAACGCACATCAACTTTTTTTCTACCTTTTTTGATGTATTGTTTGATACTATCATAAGCTGCTGTGAAAATCACCTCAAAAAAACATCCAAACGCGGAAAAAAGTAGCCCTAACTTAATGTAGTCCATAATATTCTAAAATTATCATCAAAACCTTCCCCAAATATTTTATTATTGGCTTAAACGTCTCGCTATACTGCGTTTTAAGGCAGTTTAGATTTTATTAGACAAACGTGTTGATATTTTTCGAATATAACAATTAGCTTAACTACTCAATTTTAATTTTTAGGCAGTTTAATGAACAATCTTCCAATTTTCATAAGTTAAACTTAGATTCTTATCAGAAATGTTTGTCCATGAACCTGGAGTATAGGCAATGTTGGCCAACAATAATCATTACTTTAAATCCAATTTATAAATTCGTACTTATTCATGTGAAACTGTTTTTAAAAGGTATAATCCTGGAGCATGGTTATATTGCCAGCCAATTTGGTGGGCAATAAAAATCTATTTAAATTGCGGCTCAATAAATTAAAAAATGGGGAAGAAGAAATCGAGTAGCAGGAGAGTCAGTAACACTAAGCCTTTTCCCGACTCTGAACATGAACGTATACCCATCTGGCCATATTTTTTATTGGCCTTTGTTGAAGGAGCCACTGTAATGGCGGTGGAATTAGTTGGAGCAAAGATGATGACGCCTTATTATGGATCATCACTGATTGTTTGGACAACAGTAATAGGCATTACTCTATTATGTCTCACCGTTGGATACTATTTGGGTGGGCGATTATCCATGAAGTATAAAGCGCAAAATTTGGTTTTTGTACAACTAATGATTAGCGCGGTATTGATAGGGCTTATGCCCATAATTGCTCATGCTATTCTAAAATTTACTGGTGATTTCAACTTCTATGTTGGTGCGGTATTATCCGCTATTTTGTTATTTGGATTACCTCTTGTATTCTTGGGTAGCACTTCTCCTGTAATTATTTTATTGGCGACAAAGGACGTGAAAAAATCTGGAAAAAATGCTGGTCTTGTATACTCGACATCAACTGTTGGGGGTATTTTCATGACGTTTCTTCTTGGATTTTTCATCATTGAGGAATATGGTATTACAGTCCCTAATATGTTTGTTTCAGGAGTATTGTTAATTACGACTACATTATTGTTGTATCGGAATTCGAGATTGATTTTTATCTCTGTTATCTCTTTGATCTTTCTTTTGGAATCTAATTCTGTATACAAGTCAAATATTCAGAATACGGTTAATTCGAGTACATTTAATATCCGCTATGAAAGTGAAGGATTGTTGGGTCAGTTAAGAGTGCTCGATGAGTATTATCCGGATGTCGAGGTTACTGATCGTTCTATGTTGGTAAATGCCATTCCGCAAACATTTGTGAATGCCGCCACCGGTTATTCATATTGGTATTATGTTCACATGATTTCAACCATATGCTCCTCTAAACCAATTGGAAGTGATATTTTATTGTTAGGTTTTGGCGGAGGAAGCGTAGCAAGTGAATTAACCCGACTGGACCTGAATATAGACGCGATCGAAATAGATAAACGCATGTATCAATTATCTAAAGATTATTTTTTATTCGATCCTAAGAATACGAATTTCATAGTTGATGATGCCAGACATTATTTAAAAACTACAACTAAGAAATATGATGTCATTGTTTTCGATATGCTCAAAGGGGAGGTACAACCGCCATATGTTCTAACCAAAGAAAGCTTTGAAGAAGGTTTAAAGATATTAAAACCCGGAGGGCTTTTGCTAGTTAACTTTCAAGGGCACTTTGATGAAGTAGAAGGCTTGCCATTTCGTTCAATTGTAGCAACATTGAAGGCTGCAGGTTTTTCTAATACAGTATTTCATGTAGAAAATTGTGAACCTAATAGTCCTTGTGATTTTATTATTATTGGCTCTGTTGATGTTCCTGATATTTCATTTGATGGAAACAGAATCAATAAGTGCTGTAGAGAAGAAGGCTTTGTTCAGGATTTATTGATTGGCAATAGAGTGTTGGAAAATAACGTGGGCAAAGGCGATGCTATTGTCTTTACTGATAATCTCCCTATTTTGGAACATATAAATCTTAAATCGATAGTAGAGTGGCGAACTCACATGATTGATAACACTACAAAAAAGAGCTTGGAAGAGGGGGTAAGACTGTTTAAATAATTGAAACAATGAATCTAAAGAGAAAAAGTAAATATCCCACATCTTTCTGGTACCTAATATCCATATCAATAATCGAAGGAGGCGCTGTAATGGCCGTTGAATTGTTAGGGGCTAAACTTATAGCACCTTCATATGGGGCTTCTTTGTATGTTTGGGCCACAACCTTGGCTGTTACCATGGGAGGCCTCACTACCGGCTATCTTCTAGGAGGGGTAATTTCAGAAAAGTATCCCCATAAACTTATTTTGCATTATATAATTTTGGCATCAGCAATTTTCGTTACGATCATGCCTTTTACATCCTCAATGATAATGTCTGCAACGCTGGGGATGAACCTCAAAGTGGGTATTGTTATATCCAGTCTCTGCTTTGTGTTCCCTCCGTTGGTATGTTTTGGAATGGTTTCACCGCTTATAATACGACTAATTTCTCGGGAAGTAAAGGAAGTAGGTAATTCTGTGGGCACCATTTATTCTATATCTACTCTTGGTGGAATTGTTACGACTTTTTTATTTGGATTCTTTTTTATTCCTCAATTAGGGCTTACTTTTAGCACCTACACTACGGCATTAGCCCTCTATATATTTCCAGTTTATTATTTTGTTCGGTTCCGAACTTTTACTTTCAGCCAGTTAGAAGAGAAGCTATAACGTCTGATAATTAATTAACTTTTCCGAACCCAACAAAGAATCAGATTATTGTGCATTTCTAATTTTATCCTTTTTACGTATTATTGTATTAATAAAAATTTCATGACATGAGAATTTATGCTATTCTATTTGTGCTCTTTTTAGTAGGGAATGCTTATTCTCAAACAAACAAAAAAGTCGTAATTATTGGTATTGACGGTTGCAGAGCGGATGCTCTGGAATTGGCAAACACTCCAACTATTGACAATCTTATATCGAATGGTGTTTACAGCCCAGATGCGCTTAATGATGATATCACTATCAGTGGGCCAGGTTGGTCAGCAATATTATGTGGGGTATTGTCCAACAAACATTTGTCGGTGGATAATAGTTTTGTTGGTACAGATTACACCAATTACCCTCCCCTTTTCAAACGCATTGAGGATTTTGATTCTGATCTGAATACTGTTTCTATTTGTCATTGGGATCCGATAAACGATTATATAGTTCAAAATCATGCCGATTACAAATTAAATGTATCCTCAGATTTGGAAGTTAGTAATGAGGCAATTAGTTATATCTCATCCAACGATCCAGATTGTATGTTTCTTCATTTTGATGATGTGGATCATGCGGGGCATTCTGATGGGTTTTCACCAACTGTTAGTCAATATATTACAGCAATTGAAGGAGTAGATGCTTTGCTTACTCCTATTATGCAATCTATTTCCCAACGCCCAAATTATGCCAATGAAGATTGGCTTGTACTTATTACAAGTGATCATGGTGGTGTTGGTACTTCTCACGGAGGTACAAGTATTGAACATCAGAATGTGGCAGTAATTGCAAGTGGCAATACTATTACACAAAATATTATCCGAAAAGATAGTAGTTTGATTTTTGATAGTGTTTATAATTGCTTGGCCGATACATCGGAATTACAATTTAATGGGGTGGATGATTATGTGCAAATCCCCTCAGATTCTATATACAATTTTGGTAGTAATCAGGATTTCACAATTGAATGCAGAGTACGTACAAGTACAACTGGAGATGTTGCTATTATAGGAAATAAAGACTGGGACTCAGGGAATAATGCTGGTTTTGTTTTTTCATTTAAATATCCTGCAGGGCCCGAGTGGAAAGTAAATATTGGTGATGGAACAAATCGTGCCGACATCAATACTGGTGGATTAATTGCTGATAACCAATGGCACACCCTTAGTGTTAGTTTTGATAGGGATGGGTATATGAAAATGTATGAAGACGGCCTTCTTTTGGATTCAGCTAACATTTCTTCTATAGGAGATATTACCACAAATGCTGATTTGTTTTTTGGAACTGACATTAATCAGAATTTTGATTTTACAGGTTCAATAGCAGAAGTAAGAGTGTGGAATACATTGATAAATGAACAAACTATACAAAATTGGCATTGTAATCATATAGACAGCAATCATCAGAATTATAATAATCTAATTGGATATTGGAAATTAAATGAAGGTACCGGAACAACTATGGCAATTGATTATTGGGGAGGATTTGGGATGCCAAATGGAACAATTAATAATTCTACATGGTATTCACCTGACTCTACATGGATTTACGATTATAGTAATACACCAAGAATTGCAGATGTTCCAGTTACTGCGCTTACACATTTATGTATTCCTATAAATAGTAATTGGGATTTAGATGGTAATAGTTTGATCAGTGAAAATTGTAATTCAATGGGGATCAATACTATAAATAATGGTCAATCTACTTTTATTTATCCTAACCCAACGAATGAGAATTTTAATGTCAAGTCATCGTCCAAAGTAATTTTGGTTTTAATTTTCGATTTATATGGACGGCAAGTGATGAGTACTAAAAACGCTAAAATTATTGATATAAGCAACTTTAATAAAGGAATGTACCAAGTGCTTGTTGAGACAGATCAAGGAGTATTTAGAACTAACTTAATTAAGAATTAGTGCGTGCATTAGTATGCTCGATGTGGAAGAACAATCTTAGAGGTAAGCTGTACTTCTTGGGATTGTCATATGATTTACAAATCTCAATTTTTCGGGATGTTTAAGTTTATTGATTAAGCATTTGGATTATTCATTGATTAGGAAATTACTCTACCTTGACCAACCTTACAACGGTTGAGGTCTGCATGTAATTCAGAGTCAAGAAATAAATTCCTTGGGGTAAATCAGCAATGTTTATTGTTTCATTTGCCCCTTTCCAATTTCTAATCACGCCCCCTAAACAATTTCGAAGTACAATATTTCCCTTTGAGAGGTCATATCCCCGTATAAATACATCTCCAGTGGTAGGATTTGGGAATACGGTAATCTTGAGATTTTTTTGAGTCATCAAAATAGCCAATCATTTCTAGACAAAACATTCCGTAAACATTAGTCTTATTTTCATATAAGGATTTTGCGTGGATAAAACTTCCCATATTTTTCGTTCTGAAATAGGGAGGTTCTTCTAATGTTTTGGCAACCATTTCTATTCTATAGTTTAACTTTTTACCTTTTAATGATTTCGCTAATTCTAATAGACCTAAACTCCACTCGCATTATCATCAGCACCGTCTTGATTACCACAAACATCATAATGGGCACCAATCACGATTGTTTTAGCATTCTGATTTCCAAATACGCACACAACATTCTTATACTCCTTGTTGTCAACAATATATGGCTGGTAATAGACACTGTCGGCATATTTATTAAAGTCATTAAAAATGTAATTGGCTACATAATTGAGTGATTCAATATTTCTATGATTTCGTGATTTTCCGTATTTATTATTTTGTCTAAATGGTTTTTGATGCTAAGAGTATCTATTTGATTCGCTCTTAAACCATTTGCAAAAAAAATTACTGTAATAATTACGCTATATATTCTCATTGATAGTTTTTGTAGGCTATTGCTGCTAACTTAGGGTTAGACCTATTGTGTATATTTCTACTATATGGTTACTTCAAATTTATCGAAAATAAACTTAACCTAATAAATACTTTCTCTCGCTATCTAACCTTATTACAGTAAAAATAAGGATGGTAAACGACCATAAAGACGAACCGCCATAACTAAAAAAAGGTAAAGGGATACCAATTACAGGGGCTAAACCGATTGTCATACCCAGATTAATCATAAAGTGTAAGAAGAAAATTGAAGCAGCACAATAACAGAATACTCGACTAAATTTGGCTTTTTGGCGCTCTGCAATGGCGATTATTTTAATAATCAAGAACATAAATAAACTGATGACTACAAAGCTTCCAATAAAACCCCATTCTTCGCCAACTGTACAGAATATAAAATCTGTACTTTGCTCAGGCACAAAATCTAGTTTGGTCTGTGTTCCTTGCAAAAAACCTTTACCAGAGAACCCCCCAGAACCGATTGCTATTTTAGATTGATTAACATTATAACCTGCTCCGCTAGGGTCGAACGTTACTCCAAGAAGGTCATTAATTCTATCTTGATGATGCGACTTTAGTACATTTTCGAAAATATAATCTACACTCATGATATATCCAATGCAAATGAGAAGGACTCCAGAAACAACGAACTTGGCTTGCTTATAATTCTTGATAAGCCAAAACACAATTCCAGCAATGGTGGTTAGGGCAATTATTAAAATGTATTTACCATCAAGAATCAATTCGAAAGGTAAATCTATTGAAGAGGTCCGGAGGATTATTGCCAACATAAAAAGCACAATAGCCCCCAATCCGATTAGTAAAATGTTACCTGAAAGGCCTTCTCGGTAAATGGCAAATATAAAGGAGCAAAAAACGAGTACTGATCCAGGGTCAGGTTGAAGTAATATCAAAATTATGGGAATGATTAAAATAGTTGCAGCTTGAAATTGACTTTTGAATGATTGCATTTTAACGTTGTACTCTCCCACAAATTTAGAAAGTGCTAATGCGGTGCCATATTTAGCTATTTCTGAAGGTTGCAGGCTTATTATATTGGCAATTACGAACCACGATTTCGCTCCCTTTATCTCTTTTCCAAAAATAAGGACAGCAATAAGTAAAAGTATACCGCCTAAGTATATAACATTTGAAAATGTGCTAAAAAAACGTTCTTCGAGCATGAGTATCACTATACCTAAACCAAGAGCGGTGCCAATCCAAAGTAGTTGTTTTCCATAGCTTTGCGAGAAGTCGAATAAGCTTTGATGATCTTCACTATAAGTTGCCGCATAAATGTTCAACCAGCCCATTAACATTAGAGTTAGAAAGATTGTAATAAGTGCCCAATCTACGTTTTGAAATATGTTAATTCTATTTCTCACTTGATATTGATCCCATGAATAAAATCTGCAGCTAAAATGCGTTCCTCTTTTAAAGTATCGGTGATTCCCCCTTTAAGATACTTTTCCATCATAAGGCTAGCAATTGGCGCAGCCCATGTTCCTCCAAACCCTGAATTTTCAACGTAAACGATAATTGAAATTTCTGGATTATTTTTTGGAGCGAAGGCTATAAAAACAGAATGATCCTCACCATGTGGATTCTGAACAGTACCTGTTTTTCCGCAAACTTTTACGCTATCAATTCTGCCACTTCTTGCGGTACCATGTTCGGCTTCAACAACTTGTTGCATGGCATCTATAACAACATCGTAATGCTCGGGGGCAACGGTTGTTTCGTTTTTAACTAAATATTTCTCGGGAATAGAATCATTCTCCCCAATCGATTTGATGAGGTGAGGAGTATAATAATATCCTCGATTGGCAAATATCGCAGCTAAATTTGCCATTTGTAGAGGAACAACAAGCACCTCCCCTTGACCAATACTTAATGAATAAATTGTGCTGTATGCCCATCTTCGTTCGCCGTAAAGTTTGTTGTAAAAATCTACCCCAGGGATGTTCCCAGACTTCATCAATGGAAAATCGATATCTAACTTTTGTCCTAGCCCAAAACTAGCAATGTGGTTCTCCCATTTTGCTAAACCTAGCTGACTATCAGTAAAAATGCTGCGGCTTTCTCCTTGCTGTATAATTAGTTTTACGGCATCATGAAAGTAGGGATTGCAAGAGAATTGAATGGCTTTTAGCAAGTTCGTTGGTGCTGGGTGATTATGGCAATTCATTGGTTTTTTGTCGCAAATAAAACCAGTACTTTTTTTTATTACACCCTCCTCTAAACCTATTAAAGCTTGCACCAATTTAAAGATTGAACCCGGAGGGTATTGAGCTTCCAATGCTCGATTAAACCACGGAGAGAGGGAGTCATTGTTCGAAATGGAGTTGTAATATTCTGTCCTCCCGCGGCCAACTAATTTATTTGGGTCATAACCCGGGCTAGTTACCAATGCAAGAATTTCGCCTGTTGAAGGCTCAACAGCAACGATACTGCCAGTTTTGTTTTGCATAAGCAGTTCTCCGTAAGCTTGCAAATCACCATCGAGTGTCAGTTTTATTTCGAATCCAGCTTTTGGAATCGTATCATACTTTCCCCCTTTGTAACTACCTTTAATTCGCATATGATTATCGCGCATTTTTATAGCTATTCCTCTTGTGCCACGAAGCTCTTCTTCGTATTGTTTTTCT
The DNA here is from genome assembly GCA_018669945.1 of Flavobacteriales bacterium. Lineage (GTDB taxonomy): Bacteria > Bacteroidota > Bacteroidia > Flavobacteriales_G > NORP312 > NORP312. Next base: position 1,400 of record JABHTA010000034.1, on the reverse strand, counting down.
ATTCCAGAGGCACCAATTTTATCTCCACGTTGATAATATGGAAGGCGCTCTAAAATTGATGGACTTACCTCATTTAAATAGCCCAATGCATGACCGGCCATCGATGAAGAATATTTTCGCACAGTGCGTTCTTCTCCAAAAAAGCCATTGAATTGGTATAAACTTTCAACTATTTTTGCCCATTCTTCACCAGTTATACTCTCGGATAGGATTGAAGCTTTGCGTGTCGAATGCTTCCGAATTTTCACCATACGCTTGTCAAATTCTTCCCGAGTTAAATTAATGAGTTCGCAGAATTCGTTGGTATCAATATTTTTTACCTCACGTGGAATGACCATTAGATTGTAAGCAGCTTCATTATAAACTAATAGCTCGTTATTTCGGTCGTAAATTAAGCCTCTGGGTGGATAAAGTGTCACATGTTTTAGCGCAAGGTTATTCGCAGATAATTTATAGGAATCATCAATTACTTGGATATAAAACAACCTAAAAATGTAGGTTATTGCTACTACTAAAAAGATGGCAATAAGTATGTATCTTCTATCTTGATAGTCGTTCATCGCTACTTTTTACGGTAAATTAGTAGCTGACTAATCAGTATCAAAATAATTGTGAATATTGAGCTTAGGAGAGCCCTGCCGAGCGTTGGAAAAAACTCAGTAAACCGAAATAATTCGATAGTAAATAAGAAGGCATGGTGGAGAAATGTTAAAATACTAGAGTAAGACAAAAACCAAACTAACCCCATGTCTTGAATCGTTGGCGAGAGAATAGGGTCGTATCCATCTCGTGGAGCAAATAATTTAAGTAAATAGTTTCTAGAATAAGCCATAAATAAACTAGCTGCAGCGTGCATACCTAAAGTGCTTGTAAAAACATCAATCGATAAACCAAGGAAAAATGCCGAAACGAGAGGTAGCCACTTTGGAGAATCAAACGGAAGCATGAGGATGAACAATATATACAAGTATGGGTTAATGCTGCCGCTAAACGCAACGTTATTAAGCACGAGAACTTGCAGGAGTATAAGTGCTACAAAACGTATTGCTATTTTAGGAAGATCATTAATCATTGCTCTCCTCTATTTTTTCCTCCAGTTCTTGTTGCTCCGTTTTAAGAAGATTTTTCACAATATAGACGTATGATAGATTGTTGAAATTGGTAGTCAACTCTATTTTGATGTTGTAAAAATCACTTCCAGGAATTGCCTTAAATTCGCTAACAGTACCTGCTAGAATTCCTTCAGGAAAAATTGTAGATGCCCCTTTAGATAAAATAGTATCTCCAACTTGTAAATTGACATGGCTGGGAATTTTATTTACAGTAGCAGTGGTTGAATTATCATCACTCTCCCAGCTCATTATCCCAAAATAATTATTCTTTTTAAGTTTAACGCTAAT
>JABHTA010000057.1 GCA_018669945.1 Flavobacteriales bacterium | reverse complement strand
TTTTTGTGATAAACCGTTTGATAAGTTAAGTCAGCCATATATAAACCGCAGTTAAGAGCGATTGAAGCAACCGATGCGTGTTTTTCAGCAGCCTCCAATGGGCACATCATTTCTTTATTAAAACTTACATGATCAAGGTTTAAATCACTTAATTCTTCCAATGGTTTTGGCATATTTGCGATTAACACGTGGAATTCAAAATTCGCCAAATCATCGTTTTCAATTTCAGGTTTTACATCTTCTTTGCTTTCGGTCTTTTGTTCTGCGTTATTTATCTTGGGTTCTGAACCGCAGCTAATAATAAAAAGCGATAATGAGATTCCTGATAAAGCGAGTAATGCATTTTTCATAATTGTGAAATTTTTTGCGAATGTAAGTGTTTTTTGCCATTGAATTAAAAGGATTTAGCATTGAATTCTTAAGAATAATTTTAGGTTTCCCAAAATCATTAACTTTAAATACTTGGTGGGCTGATTTAATTGTTTTATCAGGTTTTACTTATAAATTCAAGAGTCATAATATCCACATAGCAATTAGGAAAACTATAAGAACCTATTTAGAGATGTTCCGGAGGACTTTATCTTGTTATAATTCAGATACTGGCTCGACACCTATTTTAAGCTACGTGTTTATACTTATTTACAGTTGCGATATTGTACTACATATCTAAGTAAAAGAACACTTTTTTCAAAAAAGCAGTATTTATTAAAATGGTTATTTATACTGTAGAAGACCTTTCTTCATTGCTCTTTATTTGCAGAGTAAATTAATAAAAACCATAAGATGAAAAATTTAATGTTAAAAATCACTTTATTATTACAACTGATAATTGTCGCAAGTGTTGGCTTTTCAAAAAGTAACACTTCATTTAATTCAGATAGTCAATTTAATAATGCTGGAGACCCAATACCTGGACTGGACATTTCTTTAGATCCAGTTTCAAATAATACAACGAATTGGTGATAGAGGCAGAGTGTCGAATACTTTTGAAACTAAACGTAATTCTATAATGGCTTATTCGAATTTAAACTATTTTATTTAATAATCAACTTTCCCGATTGATTGTGCTTATTGGATGAAATAGTGTAAAAATAGACTCCAGTATTTAACGTTCTTGTTTCAATTATTTCTAGGTTTGATTGTATGTTTTGTCTCAGAACAATTTCACCTAAAACGTTTGATAGCGTTATATTGTATGGTGGAGAAAGGCTTGCAGATACAACTATGAAGTCATTTGCTGGATTAGGAAATAATTCAAAACTACTTTGATTACTATGTAAATTTATATTTGTATTTTCAAAATTACCTAGACCAGTAGTATCTTCAATATACATTGCCATAGTTATCATCATTTCATCGTCAGACGTGTCGCCCCAGAATACTATTTGACCTGTGTTGTTGTTATAGGTTGCAACTTGAACTAATCCAATATTTTTTTGAACTTCTAAAAATGGATATTCCCAATATCTGACAGGCGGATGTTGGTAGTCATATCCAATAAAAACTCCATTAGGATCACCATCTAGATATTCGGCATCAAAAATTTGATTATCAGCATTCCCTTGCGGATCTGCAAGATATACATCGAAATCTTGGCCGAGCTGATGAGTGTGCGAAGTAATCATCCAGTAGTATGCTTTATCGATACCTGAGCCAACAATGTTGTCAGTGAACTGTATATCTTGATTAGTAGCGGGAATAACAATTGACGGATTTACATACAAATCTGTTTCCATAAGTTGCACAGCAGTTCCAGATTCTTGCGCATAGATATTGATATAGTTTTCTGCTTTTAAGATCTTATTTTGGTCATAGTTTATGTAATGACTATTCAGGTCTAAAACTGTTTGTGGTAGCCATCTAAAACCCGTTCCGGCAGGCAAGTCAATTGTTGAAGACTCTTGACTAGCGGTTACAAATGTTACATCGTTGTGCGCGTTGTCTAATCTTAACCCTTCATTATAGTTATTGGGAATACCAGCCGGTTGACCTGACTCACCTTGATTACGAAATCTATACGTGATAAAGTGATGAGAGTATAGTTGACCTAAATCAACATCTACCTGATGAATTTCAATTGTATCAGGGTTCTCAATTTTATATTTTAAAAAGTATTCTACTTCATCAAGTGGTTCCATAAAGAATGGTCCAAGTTTAATTTGATAACCATCTTCTTCGTCTGGGGCAGCAATCGGGTTAGGCACTCCATCAACTCCATTTCCATTGTAGTAATCAGAAATAATAGCTGTGTCTATTACCATTCCAGTCTCTGGAGCACCAAACAATATCCATTGTCTAATTAATTCTTTTTGTTTTGCGTCTAACCCACCGGCAGGTGGCATGACTCCTCCTTCTGCAATATCCAACTGAACGAAATCATCTAAATCATCACAAACCTTTCTAAATAATGAACTTCTATAGGGATCACCTGGATAAACTCTTTTATAGCCTATCCCAGCAGCAAATGAATTTGCAGGAACAGTACCGACTAAATTGTTGTATACATCTTGCTGAGCCGTTGCTCCGTTGCCTTCTAAATCAAGAGATGATGCAGCAGAGTTGGAATGGCATGAGCTGGTGGCGCAGCTTGTTTGCATATCTGCATAAATCAGATCCCATGTGTTTTGACTTGTTCCAGTTAAGGAGAAGAACATCACGAATAGAATAGAATAGTAGAATTTTGACATATCTTTTTACTTTTGCATTTCAAAAATATAAAGAATACTAGCATGAAACGAATTTTACCAATACTATTAATTGCTTCGTCCTTATTACTATTTAATTGGTCTTCAAAAGAGGATAATACAAGCTTGTATCCGGGGATTTATGCCGAAATAGTAACTAATAAAGGTAAGATATTATTGATGCTTGAATATGAAAAAACTCCAATGACAGTAGCAAACTTTGTAGCGCTAGCAGAAGGAAAAATGCCAAATAATGCAAAAAGTATTGGTGAGCCCTATTTTGATGGAAATAAATTCCATAGAGTTATTAAAGACTTTATGATTCAGGGAGGTGATCCGCAAAGTATTGGATCCGCTAGCTTAGGATATAAATTTAAAGACGAATTTCATCCAACACTGCGACATGACAGACCTGGAATATTATCGATGGCAAATGCTGGTCCAACTACAAATGCAAGTCAATTTTTTATTACACATAAAGCTACACCATGGCTAGATAATAAACATTCCATATTTGGTCGAGTGTTGTTTGGTCAGGATGTCGTAGACCAAATTGCTCAAGGAGACTTGATGGATAAAATAGAAATTATTAGAGTAGGAAAAGATGCTGAAAAATGGGATGCCGTTGCAGTGTTTAAGGATTTGTCTGGGGTGAATTTACCCGAAGCTGTAAAGTAATTAATAGAAAAAATAATATGAAAATAGCAGAGATAGTAACTGGAAAAGGAACAATGAAAGTCGAATTGTATGAGCAAGATGCACCAAATACGGTTGCTAATTTTGTTAAACTTTCTGAGAATGGATATTACGATGGACTAACTTTTCATCGTGTAATTCCAGATTTCGTGATTCAGGGTGGATGTCCCCAAGGTTCAGGTGCTGGTGGTCCTGGATATTCAATTGATTGTGAATTAACAGGCAATAATCAATATCATGATAGAGGCGTACTTTCTATGGCTCATGCAGGAAGAAACACTGGTGGATCGCAGTTTTTTGTTTGTCATAGCAGAAATAATACATCTCATCTAGATGGTGTACATACATGTTTTGGTAAAGTTACCGAAGGAGTTGAATTCGTTGATGAAATTCGAGAAGGAGATAAGATTGAAAAGATTACGATTGCAGAAAGTTAGAAATTAACTTTACCTAGCTAAAGATAATTTAACGAGTAAAAGCCAACCTTTATAGTTTTTTCTCGTCTATTAGGCAATAGAAAGAGCAGTTGCGTTTATGCGTACTATGAATAAAAAATATAATTTTCTGGCTATATGGGTTCTCCTAGTTTGGCTGTCTCCTGTACGAGCTCAATTTTTTGTTCATGCTGATGCTTCTCAGCTATCTTGCACGTGTTATCAATTAACACCAGCCATAAATAGCCAAGTTGGTGCGGTATGGAATACTACACTTATCGACCTCAATAATCCATTTGATTTTACGTTTACGGTTTTTCTTGGTTGCGACCAAAATATCTGGACAGGTGCTGATGGAATTGCTTTTGGTCTTCAGCAGAACGGAACTAATGTTGGAGTTCTTGGAGGCGGACAGGGCTTAGGAGGAGTAACACCCTCGTTAGGAGTATTTATTGATACATATGCTAATCCTGTTCACAGTGACCCAGCTAATGACCACATTTCGATTAATAGTAATGGAGATGTAGATCATGCAACTGCAAATAATTTAGATGGCCCTTATGACTTGGGTGAAGTAGAAGATTGTGAAGATGACACCTTACGCATTGTTTGGGACCCATCTGTTACCACCTATACCGTTTATTATAATGGAGCTCTAGTTTTAACCCACGTAGGAGATATTATTAATACTATATTTGGGGGTGATCCGATGGTATATTGGGGATTCACTGGAGCTACTGGAGGCGCGGATAATGAGCAACGTTTCTGTTTAGACTTAAGTGCTAATTTTTCTAATAATATTATTGCAACTAATGGATGCTTGTACGATACGATTCAGTTTTTGGATGAATCAACGAGTACGCTGGGCGCAATGTCTAGTTGGAACTGGGATTTTGGCGATGGAACGACCTCTGCTATTTCGAATCCGCAGCATGCTTATGATTCCAGTGCGGCATACCTTGCTAATTTAACAGTAACAGATGCTAGCGGTTGTGAAGCAATTGCTACGGTTCCGGTGCTCATTTCATCCCATCAAATTGAAGTATCCGTATCCGATGATACTCTTTGTTTGGGCAGCCAGGCAAATTTAAATGTATCTCTTACACCGGGAGTGGCAAGCGCTGGTATTACTTATAATTATACTTGGTTAGACGCATCCATTGTGTCAGATCCTACGATAGCCAATCCGATTACTAATGTTACGGCTACTAATCAGTTTATAATTTCTGTGAACGATAATTTAGGGTGTGATGCTATAGATAGCGTTGAGGTTTACGTCCATAATGTTCAGGGTGCTGGGTCAGATGGGGCTGCAACTGCATGCAGTGCTGATCCAAGCTTTGATTTATTTACAGAACTCACTGGAACTCCAGGTACAGGTGGAGTTTGGGTTGATGCAAACCAAACGATAATCAGCAATATTTTTAACCCAGCAACAGATTCATCATCAACGTTGACCTATATCCTTACCAATGGCGGCATTTGTCCGGACTCGTCAGCAGAAGTAACAGTTACTGTGATTGCCAACCCTGATGCCGGAATAAATGGTGTTTTGGAAATTTGTCAAGATGCTCAAGCAGCAGATATGTTTAGTTTTTTAGGGGGAACTCCAGATTCTACCGGAGTATGGACTGATGGTTCTGGTTTAGTTGTAGATAGCTTATTTAATCCGCAAACTGAAGCGGCAGGTATCTATTACTACACATCTAGTAATCTTCAATGTTCTGATTCTGTTTCGCAGATAATAGTATCAATAAATTCCATTCCTTCTGTTTCCTTAGTCGTAAATGATGTGTCGTGCAATAGCGGAAGTGATGGAGAAATAACGGCACAAGGAATAAATGGACTGTCCCCTTATTCAATAAGTTGGAGTAATGGAATAACAGGAACGTTGAATTCTGATCTGCAGCTAGGTGCATATGTAATAACAATATCAGATGCGAATGGTTGTGTATTCGATAGTATTGTTAATATAACAGAGCCAGCTATACTAACATATCTTGAAAATTATCTTAATCCCACTTGTAATAGTTCCTGTGATGGTGGCTTGCAATTAAACGTTATTGGAGGAATTACACCATATACTTATGTTTGGGTTGGAACTAACCAAATAACAGATAGTGTTACTGGTCTCTGCTCAGGAGTTTACTCAGCGGAAATTTATGATGATAATGATTGTCTTCTTAATACGACAGCTATGGTTCTTGAATCCAATGATTCACTAGATGCCGTTTTTACTTCAAGTAAAGATTCAGGAGTTGTTCCCTTAGTTGTTAACTTCACTAATCAAAGTGTTGGAACCGATGCTAATACCAATTACGAATGGGATATTGAATTACTTGGGTTTTCATTTGATGAAAACCCAACCTATACCTTCTACGACCCAGGCGTTTATCAAGTTGAATTTGTTGTGATTAATAATAATGGTTGTACAGATACGACCTATACCTCGATTGTCGCAGAAAGTGAACTTATTGAGATTGTTCCTGTTGTTTTTAGTCCGAATGGGGACAATATAAATGATATATTTTATCTCAACATCGACAATCTTGCTGAGATAAACGTAAAGATATACAATAGGTGGGGTGAGAATGTAAATTCATACGACACTTTCAATAGTGGCTGGGATGGAACAACCACTGCAGGAATTGAAGTCCCCTCAGGAACTTATTTTTATGTAGCTACTTATACTACAATTGCCGAGAGCGATTTAACCCTTAGTGGTAGTATTTCTCTATTGCGCTAATGGACAAAGCGAAGGTTCATGAAGCAGCCTTAACAATCGTTAACGAAAAAATAGCGAATGCTATTTGTTTAATAGATGAAGCGCAGGAAGCTGCAAACAACGACACAAAAAGTAGTGCAGGGGATAAGCATGAAACAAGCAGGGCTATGGCAATGCTTGAAAAGGATAAAGCGGCCAGTCAGTTAGCAGCGGCGAACAAATTACAACAGATATTGGCTAAATTGAACCCAATGATAAAATCAAAAACGATAGGCTTTGGTTCGCTTGTGAAGGCAAATAACGTTTGGTTTTATGTCTCTGTGGGAATTGGAAGAATCAAAGTTTCAGGTAGTGAAGTCTTTTGTATTTCTTTAGCTTCTC
>JABHTA010000093.1 GCA_018669945.1 Flavobacteriales bacterium | reverse complement strand
TACGTTAGTGTATGATTCTCTTACAGGTTGGTCTATGACTTCAAATCAGTTTTTAGCATTACAAACTTATGTTCCTGATGATAGTTTTGAACAAGCATTAATTAATTTAGGATATGATAATATATTAGATGATTCTGTGACAACTGGAAATATTAATACAGTAATGTATTTAAGTATCCAGAATCAGAATATCTCTGATTTAACAGGTGTAGGAGGTTTTAGTGCTTTGGAGTATTTGGAATGCTATAATAATCAACTCACAAGCCTTGATTTAAGTGGTAATCCTGCTTTAATTGAATTGGAATGTCAAGATAATCAACTCGCAAGCCTTGATGTAAGTCAGAATACGTATTTAATTGATTTGCGGTGTCAAGATAATCAACTCACAAGCCTTGATGTAAGTGCTAATACTTTTTTAGAGTATTTGTTTTGTTTTTCTAATCAACTCACAAGCCTTGATGTTAGTAATAACAGTACTTTAATCTATTTGTATAGTCAGTCTAATCAACTCGTGAGCCTTAATGTAACTGCTAGTACTTCTTTATATTTTTTGAAGTGTGAATATAATCAACTCACAAGCCTTGATGTAAGCACTAATACTGCTTTACAGCATTTACATTGCTATTCTAATCAACTCACAAGTCTTGATGTAAGTAATGATACTGCTTTAATTGCATTGCATTGTCAAGACAATCAGCTTACAAGTCTTGATCTAAGAAATGGAAATAATACGAATATGCCCACTTTTACCATATCTTTTAATGCTACAAACAATCCTAATCTTTATTGTATTAATGTAGACAGTGTAGCTTGGTCAACTACAAATTGGACGGTAGCTAATGGTAATATTAATGCGCAACATTACTTTAGTAATAATTGCCCTCCTATAACCTTTAACTGCACAGACTCACTAGAAGTGACTGATGTTGTAATTGATAATAGTAATTTAACAATGAATATTGCTATATACAATGGGTATCATTACTTCTTGAATTATCCTTATGTTGCTTTTACAATTGACGCTAGTGGTGACACTATACAAGGCGGAAATATAAACTTATTTGGAGCCTTAAACTTAGATACAACTTGGTATAATTATTCTATTCTTAGCGCTATTAATCCTACGTATCCGCTAACTATTTATTTTGTATATTCAGATGGATCTTTAGTAACAGATACCTGTATTCTTACATACAACACAACGCCAACAGCTATTACTGATATTAATGTAAGTAGCAATAGAAAAGTGATAAGAATCATTGATATTTTAGGAAGAGAAAATAAAGGAACTAAAAACGAACCGCTGTTTTACATTTATGATGATGGAACAGTAGAGAAAAGAATAGTTATTGAATAAACAAAAGCCCACTCAAATGAGTGGGTTTATTATTTGTGGGCCCACGAGGACTCGAACCTCGGACCACCTGATTATGAGTCAGGTGCTCTAACCAACTGAGCTATAGGCCCTTTAGAATTATTAGTTCTAAACAAGGCTGCAATTTTACATATTTGCCATCAATTACACAACTTTTACCTCAGCATAATGGAAGCAAAGAACATCAAAAACATCATCTTCGATTTAGGTGGAGTGATCCTTAACATCGACTACAATAAAACTGCTCGCGCCTTTAAGGAAATTGGAGGAACTAATTTTGACACACTATACTCCCAGTTTCGCCAGAATAACCTTTTCGATGATCTAGAAACAGACAATATCAAACCTAGAAGGTTTATACAGGAACTTAAATCAGCACTGCCTTTGAGAGTTTCAGACAATCAAATTATCAATGCATGGAACGCAATGTTGCTTGACCTTCCTAAAGAAAGAGTAGATCTCCTAAAATCGGTTGGCAAGCAGTACCAAATATTTCTATTAAGCAACACTAACAAAATACATTACGATGCATATATGGCTTATTTTAACTCAACATATCGACTTAATTTTAATTCTCTCTTCGAAAAGGCATACTATTCCCATGAAATTGGTTTAAGAAAACCCAATAATGATTGCTTCGAGTTTGTACTTAAATCTCACTCGCTAAATACAACAGAAACTCTATTTATTGACGATTCCATACAACATATTGAATCCGCCAAACGACTTGGCATAAAAACCTATCACCATACAGAAGGCTGCATAACAAAGCTATTTAGTGCCGAAGGTGATTTACTTAATCTCTTGGCATAATTCGATTAACACCCCGTTGACTGATTTTGGATGAACGAAACAAACCAGCTTGTTGTCAGCGCCTTTTTTCGGCTTATCGCTAAGAATTGTAAATCCTTCTGCTGCCAAACGCGCCATCTCCGATTCAATGTCGTCTACCTCAAATGCTATGTGATGAATCCCTTCTCCTCTCTTATCAATAAACTTGGCTATCGGACTCTCTAAAATGCTCGCCTCTAGCAGCTCAATCTTATTAACTCCTGACTTTAAAAATGCAGTTGCAACACCTTCGCTCTCTACAGCTTCTACTTTGTAACAAACCGTTCCTAACAACTTTTCATAGATCGATTTCGCAGCTTCTAAATCCTTAACCGCTATACCTATGTGCTCAATATTGTTTGTCATAATATAATATTTAGGCAAAAAAAATACCCCTAAAAGGAGTATCTTCTTTTAGCTTGTGAGCTTTTATTATTTCTTAACGAATTTATCTGTTTTGTTGTCATAGTTCAAGTAGTAAATACCTTTGCTAAGGTTTGATGCATCAACTTTACTAGCAAATCCTTTCTTTACAATATTGCCATAACTGTCATATATTTCAAACATTGTTTCAGAGGTGAAATCAATATCGTCTTTTACCTTCACAGGCGTAAAGGATATCTCTCCATCCAAACATCTGTGACGAACAGGTTTAGAATATCTTGGTTTACCTGTATAATCAACTTGCTTTACTCTGAACTGATTTTCGCCAGAATGCGGTGTTGTTTGGAAAGTGTAATTACTTTCTGCGTCTACACCTTTACCTTCAACTTCGCCAATTTTAATCCATTTATTCCATCTAAATTGTTCAACAACGTAAGATAGCTTCCCTGTTTCGTTTTTCGATTGCCATTCTAAAATGGCCTCTTTTGTTACGTTCATTGCAACAACCTCGAATGTACTTTTCGGTTTTAGTACCTCTGGATTCAGAACTTTAGGACGACAATCATCCTTGTGCTTAATGGCCACAACAACCTTCTCGCCAATTTGTAATTGAAAGTTTGTGAAATCGATTTCAAAGGCGCTAGAATTAATTTCATCCGTTGTTACATCGCCATTAACTGTTACCTCATATGTACAAAAACCAACCCCCGAACCTGCAAATGGATTCTGAACGTACAAGTTCTTTCCTTGATAATTACCTTCAAGAATTATAGTTCCAGCCATAGAGGTTGAACCTATAAGGATCAAAGCAAATAATATAAATACTTTTCTCATGTTAGTTCGTTTGCAGATTCTTGCTTTTACCGAGCACAATATTATAACCAATATTTAGCTTTTCAAAATAAATCTTCATATTTTTCTTGCTTCTTTCCTTATAGTGTTCAACCCACTGAGAATTGTTAATTTATCTACTAATATTTTGTATTTTTATTCAATAAATAGTAATCTTGCTGATAACAGTTTTCAAGACCTAATTTTATTAATAAAATGAGAAAATTATTTGCTATATTTATTTGTGCTTGCCTTGCTTTTTCATCTTGTAATGATGACTCAAACAGTGATGTTTCAAGTGAGAATGGACGCCTTTCTGCTGCAAAGGGAGGAAAGGTTTTTGGTGGCACACTTAATATCAGTCAAAGTGAAAACTTGACCAATTTATTTCCTCCCGGGATAGTTGATATTTACACAGAAACGGTTGCCACTCACGTTTTTGAATCATTGGTTAAATTTGACGCAAAAACACTGGAAATTAAATCCGCTGTTGCTGAAAGTTGGGATGTTAGTCCCGATGGTTTAGTATATACCTTTAAAATTAAAAAAGGGATTAGATTTCATGATAACGCTGTTTTTGGAGGAGAAGGACGTGAGCTAATGGCGCAAGATGTTTTATATTCTTTTGAATTGGCTTGTACTCAACATGAACAAAACATTATGTTTACCTCTACCTTAAAAGATAGATTGCAAGGAGCTAACGAGTTTTACGATGCCAGTGCTAGCGGAGCTAATAAAGGGGAGCGATTAACTGGTGTAAAAGTAATTGACGACTATACTATTCAGCTTACGTTAGTTAAGCCATTTTCACCTTTTATTTCAATTCTAACCAGTGCGTCATTGTCAATTATTCCTAAAGAAGCATATGAAAAATATGGAGTAAACATCACTGTTGGCTCTGGACCTTTTATGGTGCCTGAGGGGCAGAAAATAAATGACGATAACAAGATTGTATTGTTAAGGAACCCTAACTATCACGATTCAGATTTATTGGGAAATCAATTGCCGTTTTTGGATACTCTACAAATTATCATTATCGATTCTAAAAAAGCAGAATTAGAGGAATTCAAAAAAGAAAATCTTCACATTGTTGATGGGCTTCCTGCCGAGTCTATTAGAAAAATTGTTGAACAACAAATCGCAAACTTCCAGAACAAACCACCTAAGTTTTTGTTAGATCGTGGGCCTACAATGGGAACTGAGTACTACCAATTTAACACCCAACACTTGGCGCTTAGTGATAAGCGGGTTCGACAAGCTTTAAATTATGCTATTGATAGAAATAAAATCATCGACAAGATTCTTAAAGGTGAGGCATATGGTCCTGGAGAAAATGGAATTTGCCCCCCTACTTTTAATGGATATGATATTAGCTCGATTAATGGTTATACATACGATGTTCGCAAAGCTAAACAGTTAATGGCCCAAGCAGGTTATCCTAATGGAAAAAATTTCCCTACAATAAAACTTGAATTAAACAGCGGAGGTTCCAAAAACACAAATGTTGCTTTCGAAATTCAAAAACAATTAATGGATAATTTAAATGTAAATATCGACCTTGAGGTTGTCCCGTTTGCCCAGAAATTAAAAGATGAGCAATACGGAAAAGCAGATATATTTAGATCCGCTTGGATGGCAGATTATCCGAACCCTGAAAACTTTTTATTCTTGTTCTATGGCAAACATGTTCCCGAAGACCTTAACGAACCTTCTTTCCCTAATGTTACCCGTTATAAAAACCCTGAGTACGACAATTTATATTCGCAAGCATTAAGCTCCTCATCCAAAGAAGAAAGTTATTCTCTTCTTGCAGAAGCAGAAGCCATTATGATGGATGATGCTCCAATTATGGTTCTTTGGTACAATGAAAACTATAAACTGATACAGTCTAATATTCGTAATTTCTATACAAACCCAATGAATTATAGAGACTTTTCTATTGTATACTTCAAATCTTTAAGTAAAGGAGTTACAGTTACAGAACAAGGTCAATAGTTATATTTTAATGCCTTCTTCATAATATTATAACAAGTCTTTATTGTTTCTCTTCGATACGAATTCCGAAATCTATTATATCCATGAGCGACTCTTCTCGCATTGCTTGCTCGAATAAAAAGTGATACTTGCCAAGCTCTTGAAATTGGAAGTCGGTTCTGAACCAAATCTTGTTATCAATAACAGCTCCGGCAGTATTTCCAAACCATTTTCCGTCAACATCAGCCAACAAACACTCAATGGTGTCTCTTTCCAGTTTTCCTGAAGGAGCCATTATATCAACAAAAAGATATAAGTTTTGATACTTGTAACTTTTCGTGTTTCGAACAACCACAAATAGATTATAGTTAGTTTTCGTGTCAATGGCATTAACTTGAAAAGATATCTGCTTTTTAGCGGTCCATGATGCGTTTTCTACTTGCTTGAACTCCTCGTAATATTTATTCGAATAACAACCGCTAAGTATGGCAGTAAAGCTAATAAAAAGCGCATATTTAATATTCCTACTTATCACCTTTACCTTTATTTTGATGCACTTTACTTTGCTTTTGTTTATTCTTCCTATTTTTATTTCGATTCTGATTATTGCCTCGCTTCTTTTTCGGCTTGTCGAATCGTGTAAGACTATCTTGCCCTACAACATTTTCATAATCAGGCAAAATTTCTTGTGAGGCTATTTTAATAAATGCTTTTAAATCGTCTGGCCTCTTATTTTCTTTGTTTAATGCAATAATTTCTTTGACTCTATCCACTGATAATGGAATAAATTCATTAAAATCATCTTTATAAACAAACCACATTGTTCGCATGAAAATATCCGTTTTTTGTAGGTATGCTCGCCCCTTTTTTGTGTCAAGTTTAACATCGCCTTTTGGAAATTCTTTTAAGGCATCCATATATGTCTCTAACTCATAATTAAGGCAGCACTTTAACTTGCCGCATTGGCCCGCCAGTTTAAGTGGGTTTAACGAAAGCTGTTGATACCTTGCTGCGCTTGTTGATACAGAACGAAAATCGGTTAACCACGTTGAGCAACATAATTCTCTGCCACAAGAACCAATTCCGCCTATTCTTCCAGCTTCTTGACGAGCACCTATTTGACGCATATCAATTCTAACTTTAAACTTATCCGCTAATTTTTTTATTAATTCTCTGAAATCTACCCGGCCCTCAGCGGTATAATAAAATGTAGCTTTAGATCCATCTCCCTGGTATTCAACATCACTAATCTTCATGTCAAGTTTGAGCTCTGAAGAAATTTTTCGAGAAGCAAACATGGTCTCTTTTTCTATGCTTTGCAATTCTTGCCACTTATCCACCTCGGCTTGTTCTGCTTTCCTGTTTATCTTCTTTATTTCTTTTGAATCGAAACTTATGCTCTTCTTTTCCATTTGAAGACGTACCAACTCTCCAGAAAGAGATACAATACCCAAATCATAGCCTGATGTAGCTTCTACTTTTACCAAATCCCCTTGGTGCAAATCCAAACTGTTACCAAATTGATAAAACTCCTTTCTAGAATTCTTAAACCTCACCTCTACTTTATCGCAACGTGCCGTTCCGTTTGGCAGCTCCATACCAGCCAGCCAATTGAATGTATTCAATTGGTTACACCCTCCACTTGAACAAGACCCGTTATTATTACATCCTTTTGGCAGTGTACCGCAACCCCGTGATGAACATCCGCTACAACCCATAATTTCGCTTAGATAACATCTAACAAATGTAACACTCTATTTGGCTCCTTGTGGAACTTTCTTAATTAGCAGCTGTAATACCTTAAGCGATAGATCCATAATCACAATTTTTGGATTTACGTTTCTCTCGATATGTCGAATTGCCAAATCGAATTCATTGATAAGTTGCATTGTATTTCCCTCATGCACAAAATTGGTGAATTTAGCAAGGAAAGCTTTTTCATGTTCTAAGATGGGAAGAACATCGAGGCTTACAAAATTTAACAAAAGAGCCTTCCTAAAAGAAGCTAAAGCATACTTTAGGAAATTCAGCTGACGAACCCTTCCAATACTAGCTGTTTCATCTACCCAACTATTTATCCCGGCAACATTTCGATTAAAACAAAGCAACATCCATTCACGAAAATTATCCATCAGTTCTTCTTCGTTATATCCCAAATGCACCATTTCCTGAGCATGTGCATAATCTCCTTCGCAGAGTTTAGCATAATTCATCGCCTCAGAAGAATCTATATTATGATGCTTTTCTATTGCGCCAGCAACATCAGCATTACTTAACCTGTCAAGCTGAACAACCTGTGTTCTTGAAATAATAGTTGGTAGAATATACTCATAATCTTGCGTAATTAATATAAACAAAGTCTTTTCCGGAGGTTCTTCCAAAACTTTAAGCAACTTATTAGCTGCCACTGGGTGCAACTTCTCAACCATCCAAATAATGCAAACCTTATAGGCTGATTCAAAACTTTTTAATGTTAGGCTATTAATTATTTCTTGGCTTTCTTTTACACTTATATTTCCTTGTTTGTTCTCTATATCAAGTGACTTTAACCATTCAAACAAAGAAGAATAGGGTGTCTTTGAAACAAATGACCGCCATTCTGCAGTATAATCCTTACTAAAAACAGGGGGCTTTGGATTTCTCGGATTTGTATTTACTGGATAAAAACAATGTAAATCAGGATGCTCCAGTTTCTGGTATTTTAAACAAGATGGGCAAGTTCCGCATGAATCTATGTCAGATCTGTTTTCGCAGCATAAATACTGAGCATAAGCAATAGCGAGTGGCAAAGCGCCACTTCCTTGTTGCTCAATAAACAACTGTGCATGGCTGACCCTGTTGTCTTTAATCGTTTGAATTAATGATTCGATTACTTTTTTTTGTCCAACAACTGTACTAAACTGCATAGCGGTAAAATTATGAATTTTGAACACAGATACATCTATTAATTTTCTCTATTTATAGTACTTTTGCCCTCCCCAGAAAGCGATAAATATGATAAATTTTACCGAGTATAATTTTAAAGGAAAGAAAGCCATTGTTCGCGTAGACTTTAACGTTCCGCTAAACAAATCGACTTATGAAGTTAGAGATGATACAAGAATTCGTGCAGCAATACCTACAATCAAAAAAATTATTAATGATGGCGGAGCCGTTCTTTTGATGTCGCACTTGGGCCGGCCAGAAAATGGTCCTGAAGATCGGTTTTCTCTTAAGCATGTGGTTTCTTGCTTAAGTGATTTACTTGAACAAAAAGTAGATTTTGTATGTGATTGCATTGGGTCTGAGGCGGAAAGAAAAGCCAATGAAATTTCTGCAGGTGAAGTTCTCTTACTCGAAAACCTGCGGTTTTACAAACAAGAAACAGCTGGCTCTAAAGAATTCGCAAAACAACTTGCAAACTTAGCAGATGTATATGTAAATGATGCGTTTGGCACTGCTCATAGAGCACATGCTTCAACAGCCATTATTGCGCAGAATTTCCCCAATGACAAAATGTACGGGTACCTAATTGCTAAAGAAATTGAAAGCGTTTCTAAGGTACTCAACAATAGCATTTCGCCTGTTACCGCGATCGTTGGTGGAGCTAAGGTTTCTTCCAAAATCGTGATAATTAATGAGCTCCTCGAAAAAGTAGATAACCTCATTATTGGTGGAGGAATGACGTATACCTTTATTAAAGCTTTTGGGGGTAAAGTCGGCAAATCTCTAATTGAAAATGATTATTTAATTACCGCAAAAGAAATTATCGAAAAAGCTAAAGAAAATAATGTTAGACTTATATTGCCTAAAGATTCTGTTGTTGCCGATGGTTTTTCTAACGAAGCTCGCACGCTAGTTTGCGATTCGAGCGAAATCAAAGATAAATGGATGGGATTAGATATTGGGCCAAAGGCAATTGCTGAAAGTGTTAACTGCATCGAAAACTCAAAAACTATTTTATGGAATGGCCCAATGGGGGTTTTTGAAATGGAACAATTTCAAGAAGGGACGAAACAAGTGGCGCTTGCTATTGCTTCCGCGACAAAAAAAGGCGCTTTCTCTTTAATTGGTGGAGGAGATTCTGTTGCTGCAATTAATCTATTTAACCTTGCAGACCAAGTAAGCCATGTTTCAACCGGAGGAGGCGCAATGCTAGAGTACTTGGAGGGAAAGTCATTGCCTGGAATTAAAGCAATTACAGCGTAACATCGATAATCTCTGGCGCTTTATCCATTGCTACCTTTAATACATCTAAGTCTTTCATTGCAGGGATAATTGCTGGTGCAATTGCACCAATGTTAGAATACAATAAAGAGCTGTCTTTTGTCTCTTTAGGTATTAACCCCAGTTTTTGATCTATACTTTCGACAAATACTACTATTAAACTAACAATAAATGCGGCTTTTAAAACTCCAAATACGGAGCCAGAAATTTTGTTTATCAGTTTCAGGGCTACTAGATTAATTACTTTTTCTAAAGCTTTAGCTAGTATATATACGCCCAGAACGATTACAAGAAAGGTCACTGCAAAAGAGACGATAGGCATAAAAGATTCTTCTATCGTTACCACTTTATTAAGATATTCTGATGTTACGGATGAGAAGTGCATGCCCACATAGCCCCCTAAGATTAATGCAATTATTGAAGCTAATTCGATGATTAACCCTTTAGTAAACCCTTTATAGGCCCCCCATAACAAAGGAATAGCAACTGCAATATCAATGTAATTCATGAACCAAAGGTAATTGGAGTTTTAGATACCGAGGAATTTTGTTATAATATATTTGCACATATGATTGTGGACTTACAAAATGATTGGAATGAATTAACTGCCAAAATCTCGAAACGATTTGGAATGGATCCAGAACTTGATGCTATCTTATTTTTAATAGGGATTCAAGAATATGGTAAGGTCCCCGAAAAACTAAGTAAAGATCAAAAATTAGAAATTATGCATATTGCTATATGCAGCCTATTGGCAGATTATGGTTATTACACATATATAGGAAACGATAAAGATGGTTGGCCTCATTGGGACCGAAACAAAAAACTTCCCAACCTTTCTGATGAGGAGCAAGATCAACTGATTAAGGAAGCAATACTTAATTATTTTAGCGATTTAGACTAATCTTACCTTACAAGCTGAATCGTTTCTTTCGTTACATCATCAACCTGCAATTCGATAAAAACTGAACCATATCTCATCAATGTGGCGGTAACATCAACAACTGAATCAGTCCCCGCAGCATTAACAAATGGCACTCCAGCCGTTTCAAAAACCACTTCGGTATAAGTTGAATCATAAAAGTCAGAGGCTTCGCATTTCAAAACAGCAAAGCCAACATCATCGGAACCATAAATTGCAGAATGATCCCATTCAAATTCGGCGTTTCCTGACGAAT
>JABHTA010000048.1 GCA_018669945.1 Flavobacteriales bacterium | reverse complement strand
ATATCTTTATTTGTTAATCCATCTGCAATCATTGCGATAATTTCCAATTCCCTTTTTGATAAGTTAATTGGAGAACATGAGGACTTAGAAACGTCAAGCGAGTCTTCATTAATCGCGTCTAAAACCTTGCCACAAAAGAATTTCTCGCCATTATGTAACGAATTAATAGCGTCTTTAATTTCTGGACCATCACAGCACAATAATATATGACCAAAGGCACCAGCGCTAAGTGCAGTTTGCAACGAATCTTTTTCAGGGCGCTCAGAAATCGCTAGGACCTTAATATTATTTATTGACTGAATTACTGGAACATCTTCCACTTTAAATCCTTCGGAACAATAATCTAAAACAACAATATCGACAGGGTAATTTTTAGCATATTCTAAAAGATCTGCACTATTCGTTTTAATCGCTGAAACCTCAACATCATCAATAGTAGAGATAATATTTACTAACCCCTGGCTAACTATTTCTCTTTCTTCAGCAATTACAATTTTTATCATATTAAGCACAAAAATACCACATTTTATATTATTTAGAACAATTCTAAATAGTATATTACTAACATTAACTAAACACTGTACGTTTGGCCCTCAATAGACAATTCACTCGTTTCAAACATAGACTTTGCCTCAAGTAACAATGGATCAAGTGTTTTGTAACGAACAGAATAATGGCCCAAAAGCAATTTATTAACGTTTGCCATTTGTGCGATTGTTCCAGCCTCCTTAGCTGTGCAATGAAATGTCTGCTTTGCTCTGTCTTTATGTTCTTCGGTAAAGGTCGATTCGTGATAAAGCAAATCAACCTCTTTTATTAGCGGAATGATTTCCTCTTTATATTTTGTATCCGTTATGTACGCAAAACTTCTTGATTTAGGAGGGGATTCTGTTAATTCTTCATTAGGAATAAGCTTACCAGATTTAGCTATATAATCATCTCCTTGTTTAATTCCTTTTAACAAAACGACTGGAATATTATAATTTTCAATCACCTGCTTTAATAGTTTTCGGTGGTGAATTTTCTCTCTAAAAACAAAGCCACAACATGGTATCCTATGGCTTAATGGAACCGTTTGGACAGTTATCTTACCATCATCTAAAATGATTTGACTATCAGTTGGTAAATGATTGTAATGAATTTTGAAATCGATCCAGCTTTTCGAAACTTTGAGTTGATAGGTAATCAATTCTTGCAACTCTTTATGCGCATGAATTGTTAATGGCTGCTCCCTCCCCAATAGATTCATAGTGGTAATTAGACCTATTAATCCAAAAAAATGATCCCCGTGCAGGTGACTTATAAATATATGACCTATTCTCTGAAACTTAAACCCATATTTACGCAGCTGAATCTGAGTACCTTCTCCACAATCTATTAAATAAAAACGCTCATTTACATTTAGTAAATGAGCGCTTGGATGTCTGTTAGCTGTTGGTATTGCGGAATTGCTTCCCAATACAGTAAGTTCGAACTTACTCCCCGGCAATGTTCATTTTTTTAGTAATCACCTTATCTCCTTGCGATAACGTGTACATATATACGCCAGCTGGAGTATTTCCAGAGTTAAACGTAATAACATTTTGTCCAAATGTAGATTGGTAAATTTCGGAATAAACTTTTTTACCTAATAAATCATACACATCGAACAAGATATTACCTGTCTCTTTCGTTTGGTAAACGATCTCGGTATTTCCTCTAAAAGGGTTCGGAGAGTTTTGAGTTACATAAAAATCTTGTTTAGTAATTTCGATTTCGCCTGTCGTTCCTATAACGTCAATATGATACCCCGCGAAATCATAAGGCACAGAAAATGCAACAACTAATGTCGCCCAACCCAATGTTTTGATTGTAACATCATAAGAACCAGTAGTGTTACATGTCCCGAAAATTTCTGCACAACCCAATTCTCCACCTAAATACGATCCATTAGGATTGTTTGTAGAATAGCTCAAACAAGGCGGCAGTCCAATTACAGTGTCAACCCAGAAGCTATCAATTGCTACGCCTGTATATAACGGGTCGACATCTCCTCCATCTAAAGGTACTTTAAACGTTAAATTTTGTGAATAATATACCCCTTGGCCTGCATCTGGGAACCCAACAGTCGTATCTGGCCAAGCACCGAAAAGCGAATCAGCAAAATTTGCTGATGGATAATCTGAGCCCGGCACGCACTGCGCGAAAGCCCCAGCTAAAATAGTTAATGATGTAATTGTTGTAAGTATAAGTTTTATCATATTGTAAAGTTTAAATTAGTAATTATTCGTTTCCTAAATCTTTCTCTATCTCATTCATAAAAAGATAGTCTTCGGCTTCCTGAGCTGTTGGAGTTATTGACAAAATAGAATCTAATTGTGAAATAGTTATCATCTTCATAACAGGCTCTTGAACTCCACACAAAATGAACGAACCCTGCACTCCATTGCACAAACGATTACCAACTAAAACAGCACTTAAACCAGATGAATCGCAATATCTAGCACCACTCATGTCAAGCACCAAATTTGTTACCCCTTTTGAATTTTCCATCACAAGAAGCGATTTCAACTCAGGAGATACCTGACCATCCAATTTTTCGGTACCAACTTCTATTAATGAATATTTTTCTTTTTTCGTTAAAGTAAAACTCATGTTGTAATCAATTTATGTAACTGCCCAAATGTAGTGAAATTTCAACTTGACTGCACATCGAACTAAAAATCTGAAATTTTATCTAATTACATATTAATTACGGAAGGTTTGGGAACATTATCATGGCGAGGGAAATGGAATTTGTTTGATCAGCTTATCTTGTCGTAGAGTATGTTACTGTTGGCAACAGTAACAAATAGATTAAATTTTTTAAAAGCTGCTATTTTTAGTCCAGCTTACCTAAAACTGGAGTCCTAGAGATTATGAAGGAGCTCCTTATTAGAAATTTAGCTAGTTCAAATTGGTTAAACGGATTCAATAATCATTTTCCAGTATATTTGTTACTGTCAAATTAAAATAAATAAGGTATAAACTAAATGTATCTATGAAAATAAAAAGTCTATTATTTATTATATTTCTGTATTTTGGAAACACATTGTATGCACAGCTATTATCAGATAGTTTGATGATTTCCTATACGCAGCAACAGGTTGATTCTATTTATACCTCAGCAGGAATACCTAGCTTTGTTGGTCAGACAAATTATGATGTAAATGTGTACAAATTATTGTATGAAACCAATGGAGCAACAGGTGCTGTAACTACTGCTTCAGGCGCATTGTTTTTACCTGAAAATGTTTCTTGTGGATTGCCGATAATTTCTTATCAGCATGGTACCCTAGCAAATGAATCTGGACTCCCCAGCAAGCTAGGTGGAGAAGCATTGATTGGTACAATAGCGGCTTCTCACGGATATGCTGTTGTGATGCCAGATTATATTGGAATGGGTGATAGCCCGGGTTTTCATCCATATTGTCATGCTCAAACTGAAGCAAATGCAGTACTTGATATCATAAGATCTGGGAAATTATTTTGTAATTCAAATGGCTATGCACTAAATGATCAAATATTCTTAATGGGATATAGTCAAGGAGGTCATGCTACCATGGCCGCTATCAAAGAAATAGAATTGAATTATAGTTCAGAATTTAATGTTGTTGCATCTGTACCAATGGCTGGTCCGTATTATATTTCAGGTGTTCAAAGAGAACTTCTTGAGAATGATAGTGTTTATTCTCAACCTGGTTATTTACCATATATTATTATGGGTTATAATGAGGTGTATGATTTATATGATAGTTTGCAGGAAGTATTTGCTCCTCCTTATGATTCAATTCTAGCCACTTTATTTGATGGCACCAATGGAATGGGTACAATCAATGGTTATTTGCCTAGTATACCAAAAAACATGATCGATAGTGCCTATTTTGCCAATTTCTTAGCAGATAGTTTACATCCTTTCAAAGAAGCTTTAAGAGATAATGATCTGTATAACTGGGTGCCCCAAACACATATACGAATGGCACATTGTGCGGGAGATAATGTCGTTCCGTATGAACATGCTCAGATTGCTTACGATGCTTTTATTGCTGCTGGTGCTGCCAGTGTTGAATTAATAAATAATGGAAACATGGATCACGGTCCTTGTGGTGAATTATCTATTATAGGTGCAAAACTATTTATTGACACCAAAGCAGAATTGTGTGGAGGAGGCTTTGGTGGCGCTGCCGATAAAGTTCTATCTGATAATAAGCTACTTGTTTATCCCAATCCTTCAATAGGCAGTTTTGTTGCGTCAATTTCAAACACCAATATCTTGGAGTTAAACTTGGTAGATTTATTGGGCAAAAAAGTGTTTGAAACAGGCAATACCAATCAAAAAGAGGTATCAATTGAGTTAACTGTCAGGCCTGGAATTTACCTTTTACGCGCTAAATCAGTTGATGGGGTAATACATTCAAAAAAAATATCTGTCAAATAGCTTAGTTTCTTTTTGATGCAATCATTGTATTCATCAATTGAAGGAAGCAATTGTCATAGGATCAACATCTATCGCTTAATTTTCTCAGCCAAAAGATACAAGACAGCCATTCTGATAGCTACGCCATTTTCTACCTGATTGAGAATAATAGAATGCTCAGAATCTGCAACATCGCTTGTGATTTCGACTCCTCTATTAATTGGTCCGGGATGCATTACCACAATTTCTTTATCAAGCGAATCTAGTATTTTCTTTGTAAGCCCATACTGCATAGTATACTCTCTAAGAGATGGAAAATACTTTGTCTCTTGCCTTTCCATCTGTATTCTGAGCATATTTGTTACATCGCACCATTCTAGTGCTTTTCTAAAATCAGGCTCTATTTTCACGCCTAACGATTCAATATATTTAGGCATCAGTGTTGCTGGGCCACAAAGTCTTACTTCAGCGCCTAGTTTTTGTAGGCAAAATATATTAGACAAAGCTACCCTTGAATGTAGAATATCTCCCACAATCAGCACCTTTTTTCCTTTTACATCACCTAATTTCTCACGTATTGAAAATGCATCTAGTAATGCTTGTGTTGGATGTTCATGCGCACCATCTCCTGCATTCACAATTTTAGCATCAACGTGTTTAGATAAAAACGCAGCCGCTCCAGCATTTGGATGTCGCATTACGACCATGTCCGTTTTCATGGCTAAAATATTATTCACCGTATCAACCAAGGTTTCTCCTTTAGTAACAGATGATGCTCCGGCTGAAAAATTAATTACATCTGCCGAAAGTCTTTTTTCTGCCAATTCGAATGAAAGTTTCGTTCTAGTAGAGTTCTCGAAAAAAATGTTCGCTATAGTAACGTCTCGCAAGGTTGGCACCTTTTTTATTGGGCGATTTATTACTTCTTTAAAATTGTCGGCAATTGAAAATATCAGTTCAATATCTTTAGGAGTGATGTATTTGATTCCTAGTAAATGATCTGTACTTAGTTCTGCCATATTATTCGTTTGGGGTATATAACAATACTTGGTTCTTTTTATCAAGCCCCTTCCATTCTACTTTTACCTTTTCTTTAGTAACTGAATCGACTGTTTTTCCAGTATAGTCTGGTTGAATAGGAAGATGCCTACTGAAACGTCTATCGATTAAAACAAGTAACTCAACACTCTCTGGTCTTCCGAAGTGATTTATCGCCTCCAATCCTGCTCTAATTGTCCTGCCTGTGTATAAAACATCATCAATTAGCACTACTTTTTTTCCTTCTACTTCAAAATCTATTTCGGTGGTGTTCGCTTTTAAAACATCACCTCTTCTGAAATCGTCACGATAAAAGGTAATGTCTAGGTTTCCATTAATAACAGGTAATTTCTTGTTAATCTTTGCTAATTGAGCGGTTACTGCATTCAAAAGATACTTCCCGCGTGGTTGAAGCCCAATTAATACAGTGTTAGAAAAATCGTTGTGGTTCTCTATCAATTGGTAACAAAGACGGTTGATAGTGAGTTGGAGTTGAGTGCTATTTAATATTACTCTTGGTTGCATTGCCTTCGCTGTGCAAATATATGTATTAAAGTTCTGTTAATGTCTGTTTTCAAATATTCCTTAAACGTCATCCACTTTCATTATTTTAAATCGAAACATTTTGGTTTATGCAGGAGGTACCCAAATTATAAATCTGGTTAGCCAATTTTGATTTTATAAAATTGGCTAACCAGTTTGTCAATTAGTGTTTTACAATTTTTTGGGTATAGACCCGGTCATTAGAATAGACTTTTATCAAGTAATTCCCCGCCACCAAATTTGATACGCTTACTGGTTCTGAAAAATCTGTGTGCGAAATTAACGTTTGACCCAACATATTAACTATAGAAATTTCATCATATTCTCCATTTACAAAAAGAAATTCTTTCGCTGGGTTAGGGTATAACTGTATAGGATTCATGTTTATTTCTGATCCTAAATCGTTCGTTCCAGTTACCCCAGTACCGCCAGAGCTTACAATATTAACATATGTATATACACTTCCATCAGTTGGAGCTGCGGTCATTTTCATATTAATAATAGTTGAGGCTGTTGCACTAGAAGGATCTCCTCCAAGAGCAAACCCATCGTCAAGGTAAGCTCCTTGAGAATATAACTGAACAGTAATGCCAGGCGTTGTGTTAAGAACAGTATTTCCAAAGTGAAAAGAAAGATTGCCATTTCCTTCATGGAACCACACTTGATAGTTAACGACATTGGTACTATCCGCACTCCAAACGTTTGCGTCTTTCCACTGTAGTTTTAGTATTTGATCCCCAGCAGTACCTGACAGTTCATAAGTCACTGGAATAGGATTATTAAAGTCTATCAAAAATGCTCCATCAACTAAATCAGGTCCAACCATTCCTAACTTCATTTCTGCCCCATTTATAGAATCGAGAATAAATCCATTTGAATTTACATTGAACTCAGTATAGGTCTTACCAAAAAGATCGAAACTAAATCCTAACGGAAGAACCCATTCATCATCATCCCAAAGTTCACCTCCCGTTAAATCTACTGGAGAAGATAATTCTTGATACGTTTCAGAACTTTGTTCTAAAATAAAAGATTGTGCGAATGCTGAACAAACGGCAAATGTTAGTAGTGCTGTGTAAAGTGTTTTCATGATTTTTAGTTTTAGTGTTATATTTAATTCAATGTTATTTTTTTCGTAAATGTTTGATTTTCACTTGTAATACTTAAGATGTAAATTCCATTATCAAGACCTGAATAATTGACTGATTTTCCGTTAATGATTTCAGACTTAATCAATTGTCCTTGAGTCGAATATAAGCGAACATTCAATACTTCATTAACGTTCGTGTTTATGTTAATTATCCCAGAAGTTGGGTTTGGGTAAACATCAACCTGAGCACCCTCTTGCCCCTCTAAAAAACCAGCTGGAGATGCTTCTAAATCTTTCAAATATGTATACACTTTTTGATCAACATCAACCAAGCTGCTTGCGCCTTGATACGTGAAGTTATAAGAAATATAGTACCCGTTTGGAATTAAATTTGTCGATAAATTAGAATAAAACAATCCGCTCGTATTGCCCACTTCACCAGAATGCCCCTGATAGCCATCAGGATTAATTGTATACAACTCCATACCTAATCCATAATTAGATGATTCAGGATTAGGCGCCTCCATTTTACTCAACGATGCCTCTGAGATTATTTGTTCACCCAATAAAGCTTCTAAAAATCGAGTAAGATCTTCAGTTGTAGAAACAACATCTGCCCAACCTTTGTATAAAGAAGGGCTCACAATACTCATATCAACTAATCCAAACGGAAATCCAACTTGCCAGTAGCAACCTAAGTGGTCCTCTGTTAACTCATTAGATTCTGGCACATAAGTGTCTTGAAGATTTAGAGGGACAAATATATTTGTCTGTAAATATGTTTTAAGTTCTTGACCCGTAACCTCTTCTATTATCATTGCAAGTAGTGTATAATTAGTGTTGGAATACGACCATGACGACCCCGGGACAAACTCTTCGCCTTGACTTGCACCACAATTAACTGCCTCTTCTAAAGAGAAAAACCTTGTTAAATCTGATAGTGCATCTTGTTGGCACGTTTGGTTAGCCGCTGCATTTGCTATTCCACTTGTATGATTCAATAGTTGTTCAATTGTTACCCCGGTTGAGCTTTGGATTGTATCGTTAATCAACGAACTTCTCAAATAAAGAGATATGTCATCTGTAATTGAAAGCTGACCAGTCTCTTCAAGTAAAAGCACTGATGTGGCCACCATCAATTTGGTTAAACTTCCCACTCTAAAATGATCTGTATTGACAGCCGTTTTAGCTACAATCCCAGTTGTTGTGCCAGATACTGAATAGCCCGCAGCACCAGACCAGTTATATTCTCCTGGTACATAGATATTCATTACAGCTCCTGGATTAAGATGCCCCGGTGGCAAGGCAGCCTCTAATATCTTTTGCAATGAATCAGCAACTTCGTTAGAAAATTGCGCTTGAACCAACGTGATTGTAGAAACTAATATTGTAGTAAAAAGAGATTTCATATACTTTCTTTTATTGATGACCCAAAAGTAGATGTGTGGTGCCGGATTTAAAACTCAAAAGAATAAATAATTATCATTTAAAACATT
>JABHTA010000040.1 GCA_018669945.1 Flavobacteriales bacterium | reverse complement strand
TTATGATTGGGGTAGTGCTGGGTCTAATGATTACATATTTGGACTTTCAGCTGGAAGTTACACTGTGACGGTAACCGATGGCAGTGGTTGCGTTGCAACAGCTACTGCAATTGTAAGTGAACCATTGTCTATCGGAGAGCTTGATAATTCAATTGAATTGTTGTTATATCCTAATCCAAACAATGGAACATTTGTTGTTTCAATTTCGAAAGAAGGAAACTACAATGTTGTTGTTAGAAACGTGATTGGACAAACAAAAGAAAATGTCGATCTTAACGGAACAAATAAAGAAATCAGTCTTAATAGCATTGAGGCAGGCATCTACTTTGTGACAATTAAATCTGAAGGATTCGAGAAAACAGAAAAGATTATCGTGAGATAATTTATATAGCTCAAATAAATACCCTCTTGAAGAAATTCAAGAGGGTTTTTTTATGTCAAAAAAATAGTAAAACTAGTTCAAGTTCAATTCTGAGGCAATTGTATCAATTCTCGCATCAAGCGATTGCGCAACAGCATTGTACTCATCAGCAGATGATAATTCAGCTTTTAAGCTAAAATAAAACTTGATTTTTGGTTCTGTGCCGCTGGGTCTTGCTGTTATTTTAGAACCGTCATCCAGTAAGAATTGCAGTACATTAGACTTAGGAAGTTTAATAGCTTCAGAAGTGTTGTTTGATAGGTTTGTAGAGGTACTCTCTTGGTAATCCATTAACACAGAAACTCTACTTCCGCCAAGTGCAGCAGGAGGGTTATTTCTAAAACTCTGCATCATGGCTGCAATATCTTCTGCACCAGACTTCCCTTTCTTAGTAACAGAAATTAGGTTCTCACGGTACATCCCAAATTGAGTATAAATTTCGGATAATAAGTCAATACAGGATTTACCTTGTTGTTTGGCCCAAGCTGCTACTTCGCAAAGCAAAACTGTTGAAATCACAGCATCTTTATCTCGTACAAAGTCTCCAGCGAGGTAGCCGTAGCTTTCTTCGCCTCCTGTTATGAACTGCATTTTACCTTCTTGATTGCGAATCTCTTCAGCAATGTATTTGAATCCTGTTAGCGTATTCACACAAGTAACTCCAAAAGATTCAGCAATCTCATCAAGTAGGCTAGTGGTAACAATTGTTTTTGCAATAAATTGTTTTCCGTCAAGTTTCCCCGCCTCTTTCCATTGGCTTAGCATGTAATAAACTAAGAGCGTTGCAGATTGATTTCCGTTAAGGATTACAAACTCTTCATTATGTTTGGCCACCATACCAACTCTGTCAGCATCTGGGTCGGTGCCTAGTACAACATCAGCATCAACTGCAATGGCTTTTTCAATCGCTAGTTTAAGAGCTGATCGTTCTTCTGGGTTGGGAGAATCTACCGTAGGAAAGTTTCCGTCTGGGGTGTCTTGCTCTTTAACTGTAGAAACATAGGTAAATCCAACTTTTGCTAGGGCCTTTGGCACCAGCGTAATACCTGTGCCGTGAATTGACGTAAAAACAATTTTAAGATCAGCACTTTTATTAAACGAAAGCGAAGCAACTCTATCAAGATATTTGTTGTCTAGTTCTTCTCCTATAATTTCAACGTTGCTATTTTGCTCATCGAATTGAATGTTGTTAAACTCTACTTTTCGTACCTCTTGAATAACTCCGTTATCGTGTGGGGGAACTAATTGCCCTCCATCGTTCCAGTAAACTTTGTAACCGTTATATTCTTTTGGATTGTGAGAGGCTGTTATTACAATCCCAGCATTGCATCCTAATTCACGAACGGCAAAAGATAATTCTGGAGTAGGGCGTAGGTCTTCAAATAAGAATACCTTAATTCCATTAGCCGATAATACTGATGCAGCAGTTTCTGAAAAGAAACGACTGTTGTTTCTAGAATCATGTGCAATGGCTACTTTCAATTCTTTTCCAGGAAATGATTGCTTGATGTAGTTAGCCAACCCTTGTGTAGTTTGACCAATCGTGTATTTATTAATACGGTTAGTGCCAACGCCCATTATTCCACGAAGCCCGCCAGTACCAAATTCTAAATCTTTATAAAATGATTCATCTAACTCACTTTCTTGAGAGTTGATAAGTTGTTGAACAGTATTCTGCGTATCAATATCAAATGGTGCTTGTGTCCATTTAGTTGCTTTTTCTATAATTGCGTTATTCATATTCTAATTTTCGGAAGCCAAAGATAAAATTGTAGTTGGATTAGTAAAGAAACCCAGAAGTAACCTACTGCATAATATTTTTCTAAATTTTTAGAGTACTGAATCCAAAGGACCTTTTTGTTTTCGAAAGAAGGTATTAATTTTTCACCAATCCACTGTTGTAGGGAACCCTATTAAGCAGAGAGCGACCTAGAGTAATTTCATCAGTATATTCTAAGTCGTCACCAATGGCAACCCCACGAGCAATGGTAGATATTTCAACATCGAACTCGCTGAGCCTTTTGTAAATGTAGAAGTTAGTAGTGTCGCCTTCAATGGTAGTGCTGAGCGCCATAATAACCTCTTTAATTTCACCTTGTTTCACACGATTTACTAACGACTCAATATTAAGTTCAGATGGTCCAATGCCGTCCATAGGAGAAATAATCCCTCCAAGTACATGGTATACTCCAGTATATTGCTGCGTGTTTTCGATAGCAATAACGTTTCGCATGTCTTCAACAACACAAACGGTGCTTGCTTCTCTTTTGTAACTCGAGCAAATAGAACAAAGTTGGGCATCGCTCACGTTATGGCAGGTCTTACAAAATTGAACATTGTCTTTCAGTTCAACAAAGGCTTTGCCAAATGCACGTACATCAGAATTATCTTGGTTTAGCAAATGCAGCACTAGGCGTAAAGCCGTTTTTCTGCCTACACCCGGTAATGATGCCATTTGTTCTACTGCTGCTTGAATATGTTTTGAAGGAAGTTCCAAGGATCCAAAAATACCATCAATTTGCAGCATCAACAAAAGTATTTTTAGCTGAGATCATTCCCCGCCAAAATATAGCATGTTAAATTTTTGTAAAAAATGGGATTCCTGAGTTTCGGTTCACTACATCAGCACTGATCAACTGAAAGGTGATGATTGGCTAATAAAACTTTTTTAACGCCATCTTTTAAAACTTGTATTGCTAAATCGATCGTCTCTTTATGTGTTCTAAAAGAAAGAATAGCCAGTCTAAGAACGAAAACCCCACCAATTGAGGTAGAGGAAATAAATACTCGACCATCTTCGTGAGTAGCTTTCACTAGAGCTTCGTTAAAGGAGTTAGCATCACCAGTTATTGGCACATAACGATACGTAGCAACGGAAAGTTCGGGTTCAAGATAAATTTCAAATCTATCTACTTTTTTTATTTCTTGAACAAAGTACTTCGTTAATAGTAATTTTTCTTCTAAACTTGCTTTGAAAGGGGCAGTTCCGTGAATTTTTAAAGGAAGCCATAGTCGTAAACCACGAAAGGGTTTACTTAATTCTGGCGATAGTTCAGCAGGAGATTGAACATCTTCAGAATGTCTAAAATCTTGTAAATACGCAGCATTATAATAATGAGCTTCGTGCATTTTTTTCTTATTTTTAATTAATACAGCACCTAACCCATAGGGTAAGAATAAACCTTTGTGAGGATCTAAAACGATTGAATCACTTAATGCGATGCCGTTTAATTTTTTCCTCCCTTTATCAGTTAAGAGGAAAAACCCACCATATGCTGCATCAATATGATACCAAAGGTTGTGCTTATTGCAAATATTTCCAATTTCTGATAGTGGGTCAATTGCTCCAACATCTGTAGTGCCTGCAGAAGCTACAACCATAAATGGAAAAAGGCCACCAGCTTTATCTTTTTCAATTTGATTATTTAGCTCTTCCGAAATCATTTGGCATTTTTCATTTAGATCTATATACCTAAGTATGCAGTCTTTCAAGCCAGCAATTCGAATTGCTTTTTCAATACAATGGTGCGCTTGCTTGCTTAAATAAATTACAGTTTTAGGTATAGCAATAGTTTTAATTTCACATGATTCTCTAGCAGTAGTTACGGCAATTAAATTGGCAATACTGCCTCCAGAAGCAAGATTCCCACCACAAGTTGTTGGATAACCAACTATACTAGCCATCCAGCCAATGAGGGAGTTTTCAAGCGCTACACCACCAGGGCTAGCAAAATCTACCCCAACGTAATCGTTGGTAATATCAGCTAGGTAATCGCCTAACGAGGCAGCAAATATTCCACCGCCAGGAATGTACCCTAAATGACCACCTGATGCTGCATTTATACCAGGATAGTGTACATGTTCTTTAAGGTGTTTTATTATGCTATCAATAGGTTCACTATTTTCGTTAAACTCTGTTGGAAAATGATTTTTGATTTCGTAATTTATGCCGTTGAATACTGAAATACCATTAACATTATTAAGAAATTCATTGGTATATTCAATAATGGGGTCTTGGGTCTCTTTTCTTTTACCTTCGTTAGGTTCAAGTTTTCTTGCAACGTGCTCAAACAAGCTAATTTTTTTTTCTAGGTCTCCCAATTATTTATAGCTTGATAAATTTGAAATACAAGGAATTAGATTCGTTGAAGGTGTTTAAAAAATATACACCTGGAGAAAAGTCAAGAATAGAAATTTCGTATTTACTTTTATTACTAGTTAAATAGTGACGAAGTATTTTCCCATTAATATCTAAAATTTCGACTGTAGTGTTTATTGGTTCATGATCGAATTCTACTGTGATAGATGTCTTTGCTGGATTGGGATAGATTTTTATTTGTCCACCATAACTCTGTGAGAATAACCCATTAGGTATTTCTACAGTGATGTAATTTTGTTTTAGAATAGTATCAACCCCGAAACTATTAATTGCTATAAGCTGAACATCAAAAACCCCTTCTGTATTATAAGTTATAGATGGGTTTTGTGCGGTAGATGTGCTTGGAGTTCCATTAGAAAATACCCACTCCCAAGAGGTTGGATTACTAGATGATAAATCAGTAAAATTAACCGTAGTCATAGGAGATACTTCGGTAAAGTCGGCAACAAAATCGGCAATTGTCACGCTATCATCGGTAACTGTAAAGCTCCAAGTTTCACTCCAGTCAGATGTGTCGACACTAGTTAAGTACCTTACTTTCCAATAGTAAATTTGACTTAGCGAGAGAGTTAATAATTGTTCAGTATCAATATTGCTATTTGAGGAAGAAACATAATTAGTTTGTCCGCTTTGAAAAGCGGCTGAATTGAATGTGTTGACCGTATCAATGAAATATTCATAAAATTGAGCGGTTTCAGGAGCAGCATCCCAATCTAAATTTATATCATAAGGAACATTACTGGCCCCATTAGATGGGGAAACTAAATTCAGATTGGCGTTTAAATGGAGAATAGTAATTCCCCCAGAATTTTCACCATAAATTTCTTCCTTTTTCCCTGAATTATTTATGTCTGCAGTAAAAATACTTGTTGATTTAGCACCTGTAACTATTGAATCCATAAGGGTAAATGAAGTGTCAGGATTTAGTGTGTCAATATCTGTATAGATATAAATTATGCCTTGCTCTGAGCCTACGTAAAGAATCAAGTCGTCGTTATTATCCTTTGATAGGTGAACTGTGCTATACCCAGTGCAGCAGGGCACCATTACATCAATTGCTCCAAACAAAGTAGTGCCCTGGACCGAATGGTTTGGGTCAGTAGGAGTTCCTTTGTTTTCATAATAGTTAATGTTTCCGCTTCTTTCACCAATCAGCAAATCGAGCAATCCATCTCCATTATAGTCAATCAACTGCGGTGAAGAGTGTTGCCCCACATCAATACCCATATAATTAGCTGTGAATAGAGTAAACCCATATGGGTTTCCACTTCCAGCAATATTCTCATATCGAAATAGGTCTCCATTATAATTTCCTAAAATAAGATCGTTGTCTCCGTCTGCATCAATATCTCCAAATGTTGGGAATAAACCGCTGACGCCAATGGCACTAAACCCACCATAATCCCTATCGATAAGCTCAAAAATTGGATTGCTTGGTGTACCTACATTTTCTAAATATGCTAGGCTGGAGGTGAAATCAGGGTTCCCATAATACCCATAGTTTCCTATAATAATATCAAGTAACCCATCTTGATTGATGTCTTCGAAAACTGCATTAGCACCGGAACCAATTTCAATCATTTCTTTTTGTAAGAAATCGTTTTGAACATAGTTGAATATTGGAGAATCATTTCCACCACTATTCCTGTATAACCAAACTGAAGTGAAGTTTTCAGAAATATTAGCAGCATTGGGAGCAACAATAAGGTCTTTTACTCCATCATTATCAACGTCAATGTAATAACCCGCAGGAAATAGGTATAAATCTACTTTACTCGTGTTAGGTGGGAATGCAGAATCTTGAGCAGAAATATTAGCTGTTATGCTGTCTCCTCCATTAATTAATTCGACCATGTTAGGGAATGAAACATCTCCAAGTATCAGCTCTTTATCACCGTCATTATCCATGTCAATAGTTAGTAATGTTGAGCCTGAATGCAAGTTGTGATATATAGAATCAGGGTCGTAGGCAGTTACGCCCTTGCATGATGTGCCTAATGTAACACTATTGTTTTGCGAGTTTTCTGAAAAATTACCCCAACATGTTGTGTTGGCCACAAATATTAAGCTGTCGCATGTTCCATATAGATCCATAGAAAGGTTTTCGTGGTATTCAACCATGGTACCCCATACTCCAAAAGAAAGGACATCTAAATCACCATCGCCATCAATATCATCGATTGCAGGTATGTCTGTACTAGGCACATATAGATTAAGCAAACTTGTGCTTCCATAGTCTGATAAAAGAAGATCAGTAACCAATTCGAATTGTATTCCGTCTGCCGGGTTACTTGTGTTTTTGTAAACAGCCATTCCACCAGTTGCCCTTGTGAAAATATCTTGTTTTCCATCACAATTATAGTCTCTTAGCACAGTAAAACTTCTTAGCTCAGGAAATTTTTTCCAATAGTCGGCTGAAAAAATATAATCAACGGTATTAGCTGTTCCACCGTTTATAAATGTTTTGATAATATCTCCATCTCTATCAAAAACAAATAAGTCTTTAATGCCATCAAAATTTAAATCGATTTCGGAAAACTGTGGGGCGTTAAAACCACCACCAAAAGGGTTTTTAATAGTGTCTCCAACACTATTTATTACTTGAATTTGGTCATAACGAAAATGGCTTTGCGAAAAAGTTAAGAAGCTAGAAACGACTAACAAGATGAATAAAATAACTCTCATAATGTAAAAGTAAGTTTATTTCAGTAAAAAGTCTATTTGCCAATTCATTCTTCTAATAACATTATCATCATTCGGATTACCTTCACTATCCAAAAGAGAATATAAATTAGCGATATCTAATTTTGCGGAGAGCACCTCAGCACCTAAATAATGGAATATACCTGTTAAATGATCTATACCTCTTAAATTTCCCGACCTACCTGATGAAATTCCAACCAATGCAATTATCATTTCCTTGTAATGTTTGGGTTCCATACAATCAATAAATGACTTTAGAATACCGGGAAAACTTCCATTGTATTCAGGAACAAAAACAACTAGTTTTTTTGCAGGTATCATTTTTGATTCTATTTCGGACCTGAGTTCTGCAGATGCAGTTCCGATAATATCGTTAGCATAAGCCAAATCGCTAGGCATCTTTTCTAGGTAAATCTCTTCACAATCAACATTTCGTTCTTTTAATAAATATTTATACGTGTTGATAAATTTTTGACTTTGGTTATTGGTCCGGTTAGTGCCGCATAGAAGCGTTATCATATTGTTAACAGAATTTTGTTTAAAAAAATGGAGCTTAAGCGATGAGGCTAACATTATATTAGACTTACTTTAGCAGAAGCAAAAATGAGTTTATAAACTCAGTGCAAATTAAAGAAAATTAGGTGGATATTACTTATTACGGTCATGCAAGTTTTGGGGTTCATTACCACAGTTGCGACCTAGTTTTTGACCCATTCATTAGACCAAACGAGAAAGCTTCGGGAATTGATGTGTCTTCTATTAAGGCAAATCATATATTGGTTTCTCACGGCCACGAAGATCATGTTGCCGATGTAGAGACGATTGCCAAGAATAACGATGCAACTGTAGTTTCTAATTTCGAAATTGTTTCTTGGTTCGAGAAAAAGGGTGTTTCAGGCCATCCTATGAATTTTGGTGGGTCTTGGGACTTTGATTTTGGAAAAGTAAAATATGTTCAAGCTGCCCATTCTAGTGTTTTACCTGATGGCAGTTATGGGGGGAATCCAGGAGGATTTGTTGTGGAAATAGAAGGGTATACTTTTTATTACGCTGGAGACACTGCCTTAAGTTATGATATGAAGTTGATTGGTGAATTACATAATCTAGATTTCGCCTTTCTCCCAATAGGTGACAATTTCACAATGGGAGTGGATGATGCAGTTAGAGCAGCAGATTTCATAAACTGCAAAAAGATAATAGGAATGCATTATGACACGTTCGGATACATTGAAATAGATCATAATCAAGCAAAACAGGCATTTGCTAAGGCAGGCATAGAATTAACATTAATGGAAATAGGTCAAACGATTAATTTATAGCAAAAATGGGGAAGATAATAGCAATAGCAAATCAGAAAGGTGGTGTAGGAAAAACAACTACTGCAATAAATTTGGCAGCATGTTTAGGTGTTTTAGAGAAAAAGACATTAATTGTTGATTCAGATCCACAAGCTAACGCAACTTCTGGCGTAGGTTTTGACCCACGAAATATTAAGACGAGTATTTACGAATGTATCATCAACGAAGTTGAGCCGCAAGACATTATTCTAAGAACAGATAATCCAAATCTTGATTTGTTGCCAGCACATATTGACCTTGTTGGCGCGGAAATAGAAATGATTAATCTTCCAAATAGAGAGAAGATGATGCGTATGGCATTGGGTAAAATTAAGGAACAGTATGATTACATTATAATAGACTGCTCGCCATCGTTGGGTTTGATTACTATTAATTCCCTGACGGCTGCCGATTCTGTAATTGTTCCAGTTCAGTGTGAGTATTTCGCGTTAGAAGGATTGGGAAAGTTGTTGAATACCATCAAAATTGTTCAGGCTAAATTGAATCCAGAGCTTTCGATTGAAGGTATGTTATTGACAATGTACGATCAACGATTGAGATTGGCTAACCAAGTTGTTGAAGAAGTAAAAGTTCATTTCCAACAAATGGTTTTTAATACCGTAATACATAGAAATACTCGGTTAGGAGAAGCTCCAAGTCATGGTGAAACGATAATTATGCATGATGCTAGTTGTAATGGCTCGATTAATTATTTAAACTTAGCACGTGAAATTCTTCAAAATAACGACCAAACTAGAATCAACCAAGAAGATAAAATTATCGAGGTTAATGATGAGGTTGAAAGTAGAGTAAAAGAAGAAGTATAGATAAAGTAAGATGGCAGAAAAAAAACGCGCATTAGGTAGAGGATTAAGTGCGCTCTTAGAAGATGCAGGTACTGACATTACTTCAAAATCTGAAGCCACACAGGGTGCAACGTTAGGTTCTGTTTCTATGTTGCCAATTAGTCAAATAGAAGTAAACCCCTTTCAGCCAAGAACAAAATTCGAAAAAGAAGGGTTAATTGAATTAGCTAATTCTATTCAAGAACATGGAATTATTCAACCGATTACTCTTCGAAAATTAGGGTACGACAAGTATCAAATTATTTCAGGAGAAAGAAGGTTTAGAGCTTCTCAAGCCGCTGGTCTAAAAGAAGTGCCAGCATATATACGTGTAGCCAATGATCAAGCCATGCTAGAAATGGCCTTGGTGGAGAACATACAGCGTAGAGAGTTAGATGCAATCGCAATTGCTATTTCTTATAAACGATTGCTTGATGAATGTGACTTGACACAAGATGCTTTAAGTCAAAAAGTAAGTAAAAGCCGTTCTTCTGTTACTAATCATTTACGTTTATTAAAATTACCCGCCGAAGTACAATTAGCTGTGCGAGATGGTCAAATTTCAATGGGACATGCCCGTGCTTTGATTGGTATGGAAGAAAAGAAACAACTTTCAATGTTTAGGAAGATAGTTGCAGAAGCATTATCTGTTCGACAAGTTGAGGACTTAGTAAGGGGAGTAGAAACAAAGAAGGCTTCCAAACCAAAGCTTAACAAGGGAGAGTTATCTTTTGAACAACAAAAACTGAAGGAAGACCTTTCTGATATGTTTGGAAACCAAGTGATTATTAAAAAGGATTCTGCAGGTAAAGGTAAATTAGAGATTCCTTTTAACTCTGATGAAGACCTTAATAGATTAGCCGGGTTCTTTAATCTTTAATAAAACTCTTCTTCTGTATTATGAATCGTTGCTCCAACAACATGCCACTTGTCAGGAATTGAGAATTTCCCTTTACTAATTACAAAAGGCAATAAGCTTATAAATTTGATAGTGTGGCCTATAATAATATTTGCAGAACCAGTAAGTAGGTATCGCTGATTGCCACCCACACCAGCAATTGTCCATAAGTTACCAACCCAGACCCAAACAAAACCGGTTAATACACCAACTGCAGCAATTGGTCTTGTACGCTTTCGCCATTTACGTTCTGAAATTAAATAACGAAATTCTGTAAATTGAATTTCAGCACCGCTAACGATTATCGAGGATTTTTTTACAGAATCAAGATTTCCAGTATGTAGTAAATCATTGTCTTGTGTTTTAAAAATTATTTTGTCTCCAATTTTATACGATTTAATCCTGTTTGTTTTATTGTTCTGTATTTGAAAAGAGTCTTGGGCAAACAAGACAAAAGATAAAAGTAGAAAGATAAAAGTGGGTATGCAGCGCATTCAACAAAGGTAATATATCTACGAAGTAATAGTTAATACCAAATTTCTTCTACCGCCATGGTTACGAAATTCACAGAGGTAAATGCCTTGCCAAGTCCCTAAATTTAAACGCCCGTTTGTTATTGGCACGGAAACAGAACTTCCCACCAAACTGCTTTTAATATGAGCAGGCATATCGTCACTTCCTTCGAAAGTGTGTCGATAAAACGGTTCATTTTCTTTTATTATGTGATTAAAACTACTCTCAAAATCTTCCCGTACAGTAAAGTCCGCATTTTCATTGATGGTTAATCCTGCTGATGTATGTTTAATAAAAACATGAAGAATACCTGTCTTTGGGAGCTCAATATTATTTTCGATTATAGAGGTAATAATATGAAAACCTCTTGAGAATTCAGGAAGATTTATTTGGGCTTGGGTGCTCAAAATAATTATCTAGTCAATGTAACTGACTTCTTGAAAATCATTCCATTGATTTCTAAAATGTAGAAGTAGACTCCGCCAGGCAACTCTTCACCAGCAAAGGTTCTTCCATCCCAGGTTGCATAATTGTCTGAAGAGCTATATACTAAAGTTCCCCAACGATTGTAGATTAGTAGGTTAACACATCCTGTTAGATTGAAATTACCCTCAATTCTGAATATATCATTTATACCATCACCATTAGGTGTAAAAACCCTTGCAGGGTTTAGATCAACATATTGAGTAAACTCATTAACAGGTTCGGCATAGTCAGTAGTATCAGAACAGCCGCTACTGTTCATCGCGATTAATCGAATAACCAAATCTTCGTTATAAGTGAACAAAGTACTTGGTTCAGTTTCTGTTGAAGTCTCTCCATCTTGGAACTCCCATAAATACGAGTCAGCTTGAGTACTTTGATTTATAAAATCTGCAATTAAACCTTCACAAGAGGGTAGAAGCGTATATTCAAAAATCGCCATCGGTGCATCGTATACATCAACGTTAACGGTATCTCTTTCAAGGCAACCGTGTCCATCTGTTACAGATACGTAGTAAGATATTGGCTCTGTCGGTGAAGCAGTGGTAGTATCATAATTCGTAGTAGTTAAATCACTATTTGGCGCCCAATTGTACACATAAGGGGCAACACCAGAGAATGTATTCACAAATAAGATTAAATCGGTAAATTGACACATACTAGTATCTTCAATTGCTTCAATTGCAAATATGTTTACAGTAACAGAGTCAAAATCAACGCAGCTATTACTGTCTGTTACTTCGACCCAATAGGT
Source organism: Flavobacteriales bacterium (assembly GCA_018669945.1). Taxonomy (GTDB): domain Bacteria; phylum Bacteroidota; class Bacteroidia; order Flavobacteriales_G; family NORP312; genus NORP312. The sequence goes on along the minus strand of JABHTA010000040.1, from coordinate 2,070 downwards.
ATTTGTTTGAGTCGGACTCACTGTTGGGTTTGCCAAAGTAGAATCATCAATTTCGAAATTAGGTGACCATGCGTAATCAGATAATGCGGGACCGGTTGGGCTTCCTCCTAAAATTACCGGAGTACTATTACACGAAGTAGTATCTGTCCCAGCATCAACAATTGGTAATGGATTAACAATCACAGTGACTACATCTGTATTCGTACATGTATTACTATCGATAGAGGTAATCATATAGTCGGTAGTATCTGTAGGCCAAACATTTGTACTGTCATTATTCGGAGAAGCTAGATTTGTTGCAGGTGTCCATATATATGTGTTTCCACCAGTAGCAATAATTTGAGTGGTGTCTCCGATACAGATTTGGACGTCTAAGCCCGCACTGATATCAGGTAGAGGGTTTACAGTTATTTCAACAGAATCGATACTGATGCAGCCATTGCTGTCAGTAACCTGAATAAAATAGAGTGTCGTATCTGTAGGCCAAGCATTAGTAGTGTCGTTAGTCGGAGATTGTAAACTGTCAAGTGGTGACCAACTATATAAATCCCCACCAGTGGCTATCAGATCAGTACTATCACCAATGCAAATCTCCCGATTTAAGCCGGCATCAACTATAGGGTATGGATTTACCGTAACAATTACAGAATCGATATTAACACAACCATTACTGTCTGTAACAAAGACAGAATATTGAGTAGTATCAGTTGGGTAAGACAAGGTTGAATCGTTGTTCGGAGTTAATAAACTATCTGCAGGAGACCAAGTATAGATGGCACCTCCAGTGGCAATTAATAATGCAGTGTCTTCAATACAAATCTGAACGCTTGGTCCAGCATCAACAAGCGGAAAAGGGTTAACAATTATTGTCACAGAATCGGTATTCATACAGCTGTTGCTGTCTGTTACTAAAACAAAATACTCAGTTGTATCAGTTGGATTTGCGAATGTAGCGCTACTATCGGGATTACTTAAACTATCTAGAGGTAACCAAGTATATACTTCACCGCCAGTTGCAATTAGTTCTGTAGTTTCAAACAGGCAAATCTGGACATCTTGCCCAGCATCAATAACAGGTAGTGGAATTACAATTACTTGAACTGTGTCTGTTCCATTGCAAATGGAATTCACGGTTTCTACAATGTATTGAAATGTATCAGCAGGGCTAACGGTTGGATTAGCATATGTTGAATCAACCATTCCTAATAGTGTATTCCAGCTATAAATTGTTCCTATTGGCGAAGTTGGATTTCCTCCAATCATAATCGAATCTAAGAAACAAATCGATGTATCGGGTCCAGCGTCAGTAGGCACAACTGGATTAACAACTACATTGGTTGTATCCCAAAATATACAACCATTTGTGTCGATTACTTCCACGATATAATCTAGCGTATCCATAGGCCAAATTAGAGTTGTATCATTATTAGGAGAACCTAAGCTATCAGTTATTAACCACGTATAGATATCACCGCCAGTAGCAATCATTTCAATCGTATCAGTTGGGCAAAGCCATAGGTCAGGTCCTGCATCTGCTAATGGCAACGGATTAACGATAACGGTTACAGAGTCCCAGTTTATACAGGCATTACTGTCGGAAACCTGAACAGTGTATAGTGTTGTATCTATCGGCCATGAGAGAGTACTATCATTTGATGGTGTTGCTATACTATCAGTTGGAGTCCAAGAATAAATATCTCCACCCGTTGCGATTAATTCAGTTGTGTCGAAAATACAAATTTGAACATCTAGACCTGCATTAACATTAGGTAAAGGATTAACGGTAATAACAACAGAATCTACATTTATACATCCATTAGTATCGGTTACTTGAACGATGTACTTAGTTGTGTCTGTTGGCCAAGCATAGGTCGAGCTGCTATTAGGATTACTTAAGCTATCTGCAGGTAGCCAAGAATAAAGATCCCCGCCCGTTGCAATTAGCTCGGTGGTATCTCCAACGCAAATTTGGTGGCTAAGTCCAGCATCAACAACTGGCAAAGGATTAACAGTAATAACAACAGAATCTACATTTATACATCCATTAGTATCGGTTACTTGAACGATGTA
>JABHTA010000171.1 GCA_018669945.1 Flavobacteriales bacterium | reverse complement strand
CTATTATTATTGTGTTATTGCTTTTAGGATTGCTAATTGTAATAGGCGGAGGATCTGCTGCTGCACCGTTTATATATACTTTATTTTAAGATGAGTAAAGTAGAGAGGTTAAAAGCACAATTGTTAATGGTTGTAGGTTTCTTGTGCCTACATTTCTTGTTGCAAAATAAATTTCCAGAAATCTCAAAACATCTATTGTACGTTGCGTTGGGATTAGGTTTGGTTTTTTTGATAATTCCGGCTTTAGGTGATATTATCCTTAAAGGATGGTTCAAGTTTGCTGAATTATTAGGGTGGATTAATTCAAGAATTTTGTTGACAGGAATATTTTATATTTTACTATTTCCTATCGCCATGCTGTTCAAATTAACTGGAAAAGACAACTTGCAACTTAAAAGCCAAAAAGATAATGACACCGTTTATGAAAGACGGAATCATAAGTATGTGCCAAAAGATTTAGAGAATACGTGGTGATGAAAATTGTATTTGCAACAAATAATTTAAATAAGCTTAAAGAAATACAACAAATTCTGCCCACCAGTATCGAATTGTTATCATTAAAAGATATTGGTTTTTCAGGCGAAATTCCGGAGGATCATGAAACACTAGAAGAAAATGCTTTTCAAAAAGCACAATATATCTTCGATAGATATAAAATTTCCTGCTTTGCCGATGATACTGGGTTAGAAGTAGAGTCATTAAATGGTGCTCCTGGAGTTTATTCTGCACGCTATGCTGGAGATGATTGTGCCGCCGAAAACAATATGAAAAAATTGCTTTCTGAAATGCAAGGTAAAGCAAATAGGAGAGCTGCGTTTAAAACGGTAGTTGCATTTGTCACCGATACTGAAAAGTGCGCTTTCAAGGGAATTGCTATCGGGGAAATTTTAAACGAAAAACATGGCGATAAAGGTTTTGGCTATGATCCTATTTTTAAACCGGAAGGATATGATGTTTCATATGCTGAAATGTCTTCTCTAGAGAAAAATAAAATTAGCCACAGAGGTAAGGCAGTTAGAAAATTTACTGATTACATTTCTTTAATGAGTTAATTCCATAAACTAATCAATCTCCAATTTGATTAGTTCATAGAAATCATACAATTATTTTACTTAAAAAAAGAGGGTAGAATTGGGGGCACAATAAAAGATATTTCAGTAGGTGAAATCTACTCTTCGTAAATTACATGAGAAGCGTTTTCGATAATTCCAATAACTTTAAATTCAGTACGTCTGTTTTTAGCTCTGTTTTCTTCGTTATCTGTTCCGTCCTTATTTTCATTAGCTACTAATGGTGAAGATTCACCATATCCCTTAGCCACCAATCTTTTTTTACCGATACCTTTTGCTATTAGATATTTAACAACACTTTCTGCCCTGCGTTGAGAAAGGCTTTCATTGTATTTGTCTGAGCCTTTACTGTCTGTATGTGAGCTTATTTCAACAACGATCTCAGGGTTTTCTACTAATATTTTATAGATTGTGGTATCTATTACTGTTTGTGTTTCAGGCGTCAAATGGGCCTTGTCAAAAGGGTAGTAAACATTTTTTATAATAATCGGAGCATCTTTAAGAATACACAACCACAAATCTTTTAATTGAAAAGTATCCGATTTTTCAATTGTAGCTGTAGAGAAAGGAACTTCTTTATGAAAATATCCATCCTTACTCATTCTCATTACATACTCATTCCCTTCCTCAAGTTTCATGCTGTAGCTACCGTCTTCATTTGTAAAACCTTTTTTAATTTCCATTTTTTCTCTGGATGCAGTGTCAACAAGAAATAAACTTATAGTACCATTAGCAATAGCTTTTTTAGCTTCGAGAGAATCGCAATCTCCATACAAATTTCCTTCAACAAAAATCTTAATATATTGTGTATGGTAAAAGTGGTAAAGATCATCACAACAGGTTTCACTTTTTAATGACGTACCACCAGGTCTATTAGATATAAAGAATCCTTCTTCTTGACTTGGTGCTATTGTATAGTCTAAATCATCTTCTTTATTATTAATTGGATAACCAATATTCGTTGGAGCTAACCATTTGTTTAATTGCCCAGTTGTGTAAAAGATGTCTAAACCACCAATACCAGGATGACCATCACTACTAAAATACATTTGTTTTGTTTCTGTGTCAAAAAAAGGAGTCACATCTGTACCAACGGTATTAATATATTTGCCACAGTTTTTTGGCTTCTGGTATATAATTTCACCTTTCTTTTCTCTCATATAGGTGTACCAAACATCTAATCCCCCTTTTCCACCTTCCCTGTCTGTAACGTAGTAGATAACGTCTAAACCATATTTAGGGTGGGTACCAATAGTTGGTTGGGTAGAAGTAAATTCTTCGCGATTAATTGGCTGAGGTAATGCTTCTGGCGCTGTCCAAGCACCAATACTATCTTTTTTGCTAACCCATATTGAGCAAATAACTTTTTTCTTTACCGGGATACACTTTGTAAAATAGAATCTACTTTTATCTGGTGAGAAAGTACCGTTACCACATTCAACACCTGGTTCATTAAAAGGACCCGCCATTACATCTTGACCACTCCAATCGTCAAAATTTTTATGAGCAACATACATCTGACGAACAGGTTGTTTTCCATAAGTAGAGTCTTCATCATCGGTAGTATAGTACATTATCTTTCTAGATTTGAGAGCTGAATAGAGTAGGGTTGTGTCATCTAAAAAAATGGGAGCAAACTCCACATGCGCAGTATTTATTGAAGTGTCTAAATGTGTAATGATTATTTCCAGTGGAGCTCCAATGATTTCCTCTGCCATTTCACAGCCGTCAATTTTTGCAGCAAGCATTTTTTTAGTAGTTTTTTCTTTTGCTTCTGCCTTGTATTTCTTTTTAAATGAAAGCAGACTGTCTTTTGCCGCAGAGTATTCCCCATTTGCCATTATCTGCATTTCAGCAACACGGAACATTGCCATAGGGAATTGTTCTGGTACGCTTTCATATACTTTTTCGTACCATTCTAAAGCCAATTGGTAATTTCTTGCTTCTTTATATAATTCGGCCACTAAATATTTGTAACGATCTTTTTTTGGTTTAAGCTCTACATACTTTGTGTAGTAATCAATCGCAGAATAGATGTCACCCAAATCATCTGCTTGTTTGCCAAGTCTCTTAATTTGATAGGGATTTAATTCTAGGGTGTCAATTTCAGTCCATATGTCAATATCAGTTAAACTGTCTTTTTGTGAGTAACCAAAGGCAGAAATTATTGAACAAAAAATAATAATTAATGATATGTTTCTAATACCGCTCACAAGGAATTGCCTTTTTTTCTAACAAAGTTTCGGGTTTAACATAAATAACAGAAACTTCCCAGGTTCCATGCTGACTATTGGTTCCGGACTGCAATCGTGATAATGTTATATCCCTGCTCAAGCCAATATTCCATCTCTTTAAATTAGCCCCAATAGTAAATATCAAAGCATCTACATTTTGTGCCGAATGTCTAATTTGCGGTCCTGCATAAATATAGTTAAACGCTACTTTACCATTGAGCATTATATCGTCAAGGTTGTAACCAATGTTAAATCCATACACTAAATCATGAACCCGTTTATGTGTCATAAACAATACATTTGGCATTATAAAAAACTCCCGATTTAATTCGTATGTACCCCCAAATGAAGCAACATTTCTATTAGGCAGTCTAGTGTCATCGCCCAAGACAGATGTTTTTGGGTTTACGATATGAAACATCGCTAAACCTATAACAGGTTCAAACTTGCCAAAGTCTTTGCTCCACATAGCGCCAGCATTAAAATCAAAATAGTTAAATGTATTGCCAGAAGCGGATGTTAGAGCGTCGTCTGAAAATTCATCATCCATAAGTCTCCAATAATCAATTGAGCTATCATATACTCCATTCTTTATTCCATTTCCTGAACCTGTGCCGTTCTCATCGACTTCAACTTGTTTTACAGTTAGGGCAGGTTGAAATCCAATAGAAATGCGATGACCATTTACATTTTTTAAGTATGAAATGGATCCGACAGTTTTGGTAGTAATAATTTTAAATTTCTGCTTATTTAGTTCAACATTTCCAGTTTCGTCACTAAAAACCATTAGTCCAGCTCCAAATTTGCTGTCTCCTATAAAAAGCGGCAGATCAACGGCAAGATTATAAGTTGTGTAAGGTTTTGTGATAGCTCCGTCATTCCTTACATAATCATCAGAAGTATTAACTGTAGCTTTCCATTGACGCCTATATATTCCAGAAACTCTATAATCACCACCAAAATTACCTGTTGTAGCAGGGTTTAATGTAGATGGAGATGCGTAAAATTGTGAGAAATGAATATCTTGGGAATAACCACAAAATACAACTACTGAAGCTAAAAATAGAGTGATAAAATGGTTGATATTTGTCTTCAAATCTTTTTTATATTTGCGGCGCTAAAAGTAAGAACAATTATTCTTTTAACAAGATTATTCACTCAAACCTAATTATGGCGATTAAAAAAGGTGTGGTTTTTATTTTAATGTTGGCTGTTTCGTCCTTTATTTTCGGTCAAGTTACTGCAGATTTTACCGTAAATAATACCGAAGGTTGCGCTTCTACAGGGTTACAAGTTGTTTTTACAAATACAAGTACTGGAGCTACCTCTTATACTTGGGAATTGGATAATGGTAACCCTCCATCGAATTTTGTTGATGTTGTTGCAACTTATACTGCAGCAGGTATTTATATTGTAACGCTTACTGCTACTGATGGAACAGATACAGATACTCAAAATATTCAGATTACTATTCATGAAAACCCAGTTGCGGGGTTTAGCGTTCCTGGAGACACGATTGGTTGTCCCGGTTTATCAGTTGATTTTATTGATCAATCTCAAAGCTTAGATGGCAATATTATTTCGTGGACTTGGGATGATGGTTCATCTATAATAGGTGTAACGCAAAATCCAACGCATGTTTTTAATACACTTGGTGCATACGATATAAAACTTTTTGTTGAAGACGAGTTTGGGTGCACGGATCAAATTACAATAGTAAATCAGGTAGTAATTATCCCACCACCATCAATTGGTTTGTCGGGAACGCCTATACTTGCGTGCAGCCCTCCACTTGATGTTACTTTTAGTAACACCTCTTCACCTGGATTAATTTATAACTGGGATTATGGTGTTTCTGCAGCGACAACATCATCTATGTTAGATACGGTTGTTTCATACAATGCGGTTGGCACGTACGACATAGCTTTAACAGTTACAGACCCCATTGGTTGTGCAGTGGATACAGTAATTCTTGGTTACGTTGAAATTGAAGATGTGTTGGCTAATTTTCAAATGACACAAGATACAGGTTGCCCAAATGTTAATACACAATTTAGTACAGTAGGAACCTCTGGTGCGGATATTTACGCCTGGGATTATGACGATGGTGGCGCAATAGTTATTGGTGGCGCAACAGGAAGTCATAATTATTCATTACCAGGTAATTACAATGTAAACTTATCTGTAACCTCTGCTAGTGGTTTCTGTTCCCACGATACAACTGTTTTAATTGTAATCGAGAATTTTACAGCGGGAATAGCTTCTAGCACTACCTATGGTTGCGGTCTCCCTTTTTCTGTAAGTTTTACTGATGTTTCAATAGCTAATGCTGCTTCATGGCAGTGGGATTTTGGTGATGGTTCAATTGATAATTTGCAAAATCCGGTTCATAATTATAACAGTGAAGGTATGTTTTTGGTCTCTTTAGAAGCAACAAGCAACAATGGTTGTATTGAGTCGGTACTTTTTGAAGATACAATTGTAGTTAATCTTCCAAATGCTGACTTTTCAATTGTTTATAACCCGAACGAAGTTTGCTTCCCCTCGGTTGTAACTTTAACAGATAATAGTGTCGCAGATAGTTTAGGTACTTTAACACAATGGCAATGGGATTTCGGAAACGATAGCGCCATTGTTACCAATGTAACACCATCTGCTGTGACCATGACGTATGATTCCGCAGGCGAATTTACAGCTGTTCTTACGGTTACTAGTAGCCCGAATGGATGTATCGACACATTGAGTTTAGTTGTAGAGATTGGTAAAAAATTAAATCCCACGGATACAGTTAACCCGGACACCTCATGTGCAATTAATCTAGTAATATTTGATGGTTACGCAGCCGAAGATTCGCTTGCAGATAATTGGGAATGGTTTGGTACTGGAGGATTAAACGGCAATGGTCAGTCATATAGCCATCAATACAATGATACAAGCGCAATAGGATGGAATACTGATACGCTGGTTGTAGAGTATAATGGCTGTTACGACACAACTTTTATCGATAGCATATTT
>JABHTA010000042.1 GCA_018669945.1 Flavobacteriales bacterium | reverse complement strand
TTTATTCCGTTAATCTTCTCTTGGTTTCTAAGTACGTTTGGATTCGTTGCCTTGAATTGCTCAACATCGAAATCGTCACCGAAACGCTTAATTCCTTTGGCGATATCCTTTTCAATTTTCGCCTCAATCTTTCCAATAAATTCTTCAATTAAAACATCGGCCCGGTATCTCTTTTTAGAGTCCTTATTATCTATCAATGGGTCGTTAAATGCATCAACATGTCCAGAAGCCTTCCATATTTCTGGATGCATGAATATTGCGGAATCAATCCCTACAATATTTTCATTCATGCGAACCATCGAAGTCCACCAATAACTCTTAATGTTGTTCTTCAGTTCTGAACCGTTTTGAGCATAATCATAGATGGCACTTAGTCCATCATAAATCTCACTGCTCTGAAATACAAAACCGTACTCTTTAGCATGAGCGATAACTTTTTTCAACTGATCTTCGTTTGTTGCCATATTCTTTTTGTAATAGATTGCAATTTTAATAGTTATTTCGCAGTTCAAGCCATTAGTAATGATTGAAATAGATAAAACATTAGTTTCAACCGAATTATTCGAGAAGAAATTCGTCTGCGATTTAGCCGCGTGCAAAGGAGCTTGTTGTATTGAGGGAGACACAGGCGCCCCGGTTTCCGTTGATGAAATAGAAATTTTAGAACGCATATATGATGACGTTTTACCTTATATGGCGCCGGCTGGCATAGAAGCAATTGAGGCCCAGGATAAATATGTACTTGGCGAAGATGGTGAATTTGAAACACCATTAGTGAATCAAAAAGAGTGCGCCTATGTCTTTTTTGATGATAACGAAGTTGCTAAGTGTGCCATCGAAGCGGCATATATTGATGGAAAGGTGGATTTCAAGAAACCCGTTTCTTGCCACTTATACCCAGTTCGGGTTACTGAATATAAACGATTTGATGCTGTCAATTTTCATGATTGGAATATTTGCGAGGCAGCATGCAGGTGTGGTGAAAAGTTAGAAGTACAGCTCTTTCGCTTTCTAAAAGATCCACTTATCCGAAAATTTGGTGAAGAGTGGTACGAGAAAATGTGTGAGGCCGATAAATTACTTTCTAATAAGCAAAATTCTTGACTCGACCAACAATTAATTTTCCTCACTCAAAAAAATGAGCATGTCTTTGAACAACTTTTGAGTCGTGCTAATCCTTTCCGAAAAGAATCTAATTTATACACATTAACATGTTAATTCCGATTGTTAAAAACTTCGGTTAATTGTTAATTTGTTTATCCAAGTTTATCGATTCTTTTTTTGAATTTTTGTCTCGCAGATAAGCAACAAACCACTATTTTTTGACCTCCTAACGTTGGGAAACACAGTATAAAAACTGGTATTTGCTTGATAACTAACCAATTATCGACAGGGGATATTGGCCTCTAAAAAAGAAAAAATATGGAGAAAGAAAAAGCAATTAATACGGAGCAAGGGCCAGACATCGAATCTGTTTTGCCAAAAAATACTGAATTAGAAACTGTTTCTGCAGAAGTTGTTGAAGAACCGATTTTAAAAGAAAACCCTGACCGTTTCGTTTTATTTCCTATTCAGCACGATGACATTTGGCAATTTTACAAAAAATCGGAGGCTAGTTTTTGGACAGCAGAAGAAATTGACCTTTCAACTGACATTGTTGACTGGGACGCTAAATTAAATGACAACGAGCGTCACTTCATCAAACACGTATTAGCCTTTTTTGCTGCAAGCGATGGTATCGTAAACGAAAACTTAGCGGAGAACTTCTTAAGTGAAGTCCAATATTCTGAAGCAAAGTTCTTCTACGGGTTTCAGGTCGCTATTGAAAATATTCATTCTGAAACGTATTCTTTACTAATAGACACTTTAATTAAAGACACGAAAGAGAAAAATTACTTATTTAATGCGCTAGACACGATTGATTGTGTTCAAAAGAAAGCAAATTGGGCACTTCGCTGGGTAGATAGTGAATCTTTCGCGGAGAGGTTAATTGCATTTGCGGCTGTAGAGGGCATTTTCTTCTCGGGCTCTTTCTGCTCTATATTCTGGTTGAAGAAAAGAGGTTTGATGCCAGGATTAACTTTCTCTAATGAACTTATTTCAAGAGACGAAGGTTTACACTGTGATTTTGCTTGTTTATTACACAACAATCATGTTGTAAACAAAGTGCCTAAGGCAAGAATTGAAGAAATTATTATGAGCGCTGTAGAAATTGAAAAAGAATTTGTGACAGATGCTTTACCGGTTGATTTAATAGGAATGAATTCAAAATTGATGTGTCAATATATTGAGTTCGTCGCTGATCGCCTTTTATTAGAGCTTAACTGTTCTAAAGTTTACACCGCAGAAAACCCCTTCGAATTTATGGAGTTAATTTCTCTTCAAGGCAAAACCAACTTTTTCGAAAAAAGAGTTGCTGAGTACCAAAAAGCAGGTGTAACCGGTAATACTGAAGATCAAATATTTGATTTAGAAGCAGATTTTTAAAAATAAACCACAAAAAAACCAAACCCAGGCAGCATGCATGTAATTAAAAGAGATGGCAGAAGAGAAGCGGTAAAGTTCGATAAAATCACCGCCCGTGTCAAGAAATTGTGTTATGGCTTAGACCCAATCGTAGACCCTACGAAAGTAGCTATGAGAGTAATTGAAGGGCTGTATGATGGTGTTACAACTGTTGAGCTTGACAATTTAGCTGCTGAAGTATCAGCTTCTATGACAACGCTTCACCCAGGGTACTCTTTGTTGGCGTCAAGAATTGCTGTATCAAACCTACACTCTGCAACCAAGAAATCTTTCTCTTCTACCATGAAAGATTTATACGAATACGTAGATCCTAAAACTGATAAAAAAGCACCATTACTTGCTGATGATGTTTACAAAGTAATCGAAGACAATGCAGAAGTATTAGACTCAAGTATTATTTACGATAGAGATTTCGGTTATGATTATTTCGGATTTAAAACACTAGAAAGATCCTACCTACTTAAGCTCAATGGAAAGGTTGCCGAAAGACCTCAGCATATGTTAATGCGTGTTTCTTTAGGTATTCACAAAACAGATATTGACTCTGCGGTTAAAACCTATGAATTAATGTCTGAAAGATGGTTTACGCATGCAACACCTACATTATTTAATGCAGGAACACCAAAACCACAGATGTCTTCTTGTTTCTTGTTGTCAATGAAAGACGACAGTATTGATGGTATTTACGACACATTAAAGCAATGTGCAAAAATTTCACAATCTGCAGGAGGAATAGGTCTTTCTATTCATGATGTTAGGGCTACAGGCTCATATATTAGAGGAACAAATGGGGAGTCGAATGGAATTGTGCCAATGTTGAGAGTATTCAACGATACGGCACGTTATGTTGATCAAGGTGGTGGCAAGAGAAAAGGTTCCTTCGCTATCTATATTGAACCATGGCACTCGGACATTATGGATTTCTTAGATCTTAAGAAAAACCACGGTAAAGAAGAACAAAGAGCTAGAGATTTGTTTTATGCCATGTGGATGTCGGATCTTTTCATGGAAAGAGTTGAGGCAAACACTGAATGGACATTAATGTGTCCTAACGAATGCCCTGGTCTTTCAGACGCGTATGGTGATGAATTCAAAGCGCTTTACACGAAGTACGAAGAAGCAGGAAAAGGCAGAAAAACAATTAAAGCACAAGATTTATGGTTTAAAATTTTAGAATCTCAAATTGAGACTGGAACTCCATACATGTTATATAAAGATGCTGCTAACCAGAAATCAAACCAAAAGAATCTGGGTACAATAAAGTCTTCGAACTTATGCACCGAGATAATGGAGTATACTTCTCCTGATGAAGTTGCAGTTTGTAACTTGGCGTCTTTAGCTCTTCCAAGATTTGTGATCGATGGTAAATTCGATCATGACAAATTGTTCGAGGTATCATACCAAGCAACAAAAAACTTAAACGTAATTATTGATAATAACTATTACCCAGTTCCTGAAGCTAGGAATTCTAACTTCCGTCACCGACCTATCGGATTAGGTGTTCAAGGATTGGCAGATGCATTTATCATGTTGCGATATCCATTTGAGTCTGAAGAGGCGAAAACATTGAATAAAGAAATTTTCGAAACGATCTATTACGCAGCAATGACTGCTTCTAAAGATTTGGCTATTCAAGATGGTGCTTATGAAACATATGAAGGTTCTCCAGTATCTAAAGGTGTTTTCCAATACGATATGTGGAATGTTAAGCCTAGCGACAGATGGGAATGGAATGTATTAAAAGAAGAAGTGAAAAAGCACGGAGTTAGAAACTCATTGTTGATGGCACCAATGCCAACAGCTTCTACTTCTCAGATTTTAGGAAATAACGAATGTTTCGAGCCATACACGTCTAACATTTATTCAAGAAGAACACTTTCTGGTGAGTTTGCTGTAATCAACAAGCACTTATTGAGAGACTTAGTTAAACTAGGAATCTGGAATGATAGCTTGAAAAATAAATTAATAGCAAACAATGGTTCGGTGCAAAACATCGATGAAATTCCTGAAAACCTAAAAGAATTATACAAAACAACCTGGGAAATTAGCCAAAAAACTATTATTGACATGGCCGCCGACCGTGGTGCATTTATATGCCAATCTCAATCTTTGAATGTTCACATAGAAAACGCAAACTTTGCTAAATTGACTTCAATGCACTTCTACGGGTGGAAGAAAGGATTGAAAACCGGCATGTACTACTTAAGAACCAAAGCTGCAACTGACGCTATTAAGTTTACAGTAGATAAAGCTCAATTGGAGCAGCCGGCTGAGAAAAAAACAGAAGAGATGTCTCCGGAAGATTACAAAAAAATGGTAGAGGTAGCAAGGGTTGCGTCTGAAAATGGTGATGACTGTGAAATGTGCAGCGGATAAGAAAATGTCTGAGCGGGGCTAAATATGCTCAAGCGACCTTTAATTAAACAAATTAAGAAGCCTCTTTCAGAAACGAAAGAGGCTTCTTCTATTAAGTATTATTCCCCTCCCCCCATAGTTAATTATATGTCGAACAAAACAACTAGTTTTGCAACACTAATTCGATTAACATGAAAAAAATAACACTACTACTCGCAACTCTATTTTCACTAAATGGATTTGCTCAAACAACAGTTCAAAATACTAAAATGCCTTTTTCTCAGGCAACTGTTCAAAGCACTAAAATGGCAAAAGTAGACCCTGCTAAGGATCAAGCTAAAGTGTTTAACAAAAAAATTATAACTGGTTTCGAGACCAATGCTGATGGTAAGCCGGAAAGCGATCGTCCTATTAACCCTATTGATGGTTCTTCGTTTCAAAGAGCAATTACAGAAATAGTTCTAGGTGAAACTACTTATGACCTTCAAACAAATGCTGCAATGCAAGATCGTATTCACAATCATGGTGGAGGAAACCTTTCGGCAGTTTGGACTTATAGCACCTCAGGAGATCTAGGTGCCGCTGACCGTGGTACTGGTTACATTAATTTCAATACCACTACTACTGCGCCAACACAACCAACAGCAAGAATCGAGAATGCTAAAACAGGTTGGCCCAACATAGATGTGGTTAATGGTAAAGAAATTTCTATGGCTCATAATATTCCAAATAGCAGCCTTACTATGATCCAAAATGCTGGGCCTGGTTCAACTAGCTGGGCTCAGACAGATTTAAACACTGGAGATCAGGTTTGGAACAGAATGGGAACTAACGACGGTGGTTCAATTATT
>JABHTA010000067.1 GCA_018669945.1 Flavobacteriales bacterium | reverse complement strand
GTAGACCAATCAGTTGTAGCTGTACCGATTGAAATCCAATCGAATAATGAGTCACCATCTATATCGGAAACCCCAGTTAACCAAGGCTTAGAATCATCTACAAAAGCCAGTGACGCATCTACAAAACCATAGGTGCCATCAGTATTATCGCCTGGCGCTTCTGTTTGTTCAACGAGAACGGAAATACCCCATTCAGGAATTAGCTGTTCGTAACCTCTCTCAATATTTTTTGCTGAAAATATTTTGGTGTTTTCAGGATCGCTTTGTCTCCAAATTGCCCAGTAAGCATCGGTTAAATCACCAATAGTTACACTGTCTTGCATCTGCACGGTAAAAGCGTCTGCAACCACATTTAAAGGGTCTATTACTTTAACTGAAAGTGGTCCAGATAATTTCTCGTAGGTGGGTTGAGCAATTTTCCATGGTTCACCGGACATAATTTGATCGATACTTTCTTGTTTCATTTCAAGATTGTTTCCTCCGTTTCCTACGCCTTCAATTCTGGTTAGTTCGACTCCATCTCCGAACTGGGCTTGAAGTTTCGTTCCGCCATTTTCTACTCCCGTTGTTCTTGGAATTACACAGAAAGCTCTTATAGCGCCAGTAGGAGATTTTCTGCTTTCTAAATACGGCATGTTTTGAGATTCTGGGTTGTTAACATTATATGGTATAAAGTTATTGTAAGCGTATGCTATGGCCATAAAACAATAGGTCTTGTAATTAATTAATTTTCTATCGCCTGTAGCAAATTGATCTTCTATAATTTGAAGGCTATGCTTGATGCCAATGTTGTTGCCATCAACCATTTCTTCCGCGAATGTTGCTCCAATTTCTTGGTCGAAATTGTAGTTTATTATTTTGGAAACATCATCTCTTATATCGCATTGGTAGATTAACCGAGCTTTATCAATATCTCCCAAAGATGAAGCATCTATGGTGCTATTTTTTAATTGGTAAACCTTATATCCTTGGAATTTATAAGATACATAGTCCTTTTTGTCAGCAGCTGTCATGTTGTAATAAGATGAGTCGCCAGTGGCTTCATCAATAACAATAATTGAATCAGGTGAAATTATGCCTGGGTCTTTGGAGGAATAATCTTCATGGTAATTATTTGAAATTTTTGGATTATCGATGTAAAGTAAAATTTCTCTATTTAATTCTTGAGCTGATAATACAGGGGCATCAGGGCCATCAAGTAATTGAAAACAATTATCGAACAAGTTTTGAGTTTTTACGTCAGCTTTAATAAGTAAATCTACGGAAGCTTTATTACCTCCCGATGTAGCTTGCGCCCATACTACTCCAACAGTGATGTCGTTAACCGCTCCGGGTAACAATGTAAACGGCCCAGCAGATTGAACAAATCTTCTATCTCCAGGAGGATTATTTTCAGATTCTTCTGTCCAGCCAGCAGGGTCAGGATAATTTGGATCTACTCCATTGGTTCCCCAATTTGATGGATCTGATTTACCAGGAAACATAAAATCAGCTGGTAAAGTTCCTCCTAATCCGGTTCCTCCGTATGTCATTTCAGCGCCACATCTCCATATGCCTCTCATATAGTTATAGTATTCAGTTCCAGATGTTGGATCTGTTTGACAACCATTACCTTGTCTGTTAAAATACAAAAATCTTCTCATTCCAAAACGTTCGTTATCAGTAACTCCGTCACCGTATCCAATTCCATTAAGAGCTTCACCTTCTCCTATACCATTAGCATTGTCAATTCCGTCGTTGTCTTGATATGGTCCTTCAAAAAAATCGATGCCAATAGCTGGAGGGGTTCCTGGATATGCCGCAGCTCCTCCCACAGGCGTATCTTCAGCGTCACCGTTATAGCAAAATCCAAGCCCGCGAACCACATCACAACCCACAAAATCATCGTCATAACCACCTATGTCAGTATCGGCAAAAACCCCAAAGTACGTATCAGTAAGTGTAAACGATGAACGATTAATTAGCTCGTAATTATAAAAGGTCATGTTGTTTACTTCGTCGTTCGTTGCAAACGAAAAAGCTTGTGCCCTAATCTCCATACCAATCGAATTTCCACTAGAAGATGTATGAACATTTCCTTTATCATTAAAAACCCACCATAAGTTTCCATCACCATAAAGGTCAGTTCTTCTAGCGCCACATTCACCAGATCCGGTAATATCATAACCAGGATAGTCTCCATCATTAGGATTGTATATGCCATCTCCATTAGCATCATAAAAAGGCGCTAAATAAAAATCTTCATTGTATGGGTCATAATTCCTCCCGTGAGCTGGCCAATCAGTTATTATTGGTGGTATACTATAATTTGGAAAATCAAGAACAAGGTCACACAGAGGATCATTACTGCAGGCATACCATGCTGCAAATTGTTTCACTTCCTGCCTTGTTGTGCTAAAATGTTTATCATATGCTGCACAAGTTGCAGGATCTATTTCGAAATTTTCCGTACTTAGCGGCCCTGGCCAGTAATCTTCTCCGGAAGAACGATAAACTAATGCAGCTACTTTGAGTTGGCCAGAAACATCTTTGCCACCTAACCATAAACCACCAGAATACATCGAGTGCCTTCCAGAGCCTTTCGGCACTTCGTAAGCAGCTTGAGTGTTAGGATTAAACCATAAATCACCACCGGTGGAGATCGTCATCTTTATGTTATTGATGTCTAGATCTGTGTAGGTGGTTGCAGGAGTGCAACCCGCAGCGATAATAGGACTACCGGGGCCTTTATTAGTTGTTGGTTCTTTCCATGCAAATGTATTTAACGAACTGGTGATTGCCAGCACCATTAATATAACCGGGTTTAGCTTGCCTGAACGGATAAATGTTTTCATAACTTTGAGTTTTGATTCAATGTAAGATTACGGCTATTATTGATCTTAGATTTGCTGAAGCTCTAAATGGAGTTGAAATTCATCTCAAAGGTAAGGTTCTATTATTAAATGGTTTATTTAAAATTCCGCTAATCGCGCCAAAAACTCCTGCTTTTTTCTCCGTGATATTTCAACCTCAGATTTGTCGCTCATTAATATATAACCGCCATCACCTTTAACGAATTTGTGGATTTCGTTGAGGTTAATTAAATGCGACCGATGTGTTCTGAAAAACTCATTGTTTTTAAGAATTTCATCGTAGTCACCTAATGTTTTTGAAGAAACAATTCTTTTATCATTTTTCAAATAAATGATTGTGTAGTTACCATCAGATTCGCAACGAAGTATCTCGTTTACATCTACGAACATTAATCCATCAGATTCGGGAATGGCAATTT
>JABHTA010000154.1 GCA_018669945.1 Flavobacteriales bacterium | reverse complement strand
CTGGTTTTTCAGCCTGAACTTCTCGTAACCACACTAGATGTTCAAATCGTTCTTCAAGAGTTTCTATATGGCCAAACATCATCGTTGCAGAAGTTGTTAGGTTAACCTGGTGTGCCGCACGCATAACATTTAACCATTCCTTGCCAGTGCACTTTCCTTTGGAGATAAGCCTTCGGACTCTATCGTTTAAAATTTCTGCACCCGCACCAGGCAAAGAGTCTAGCCCTGCATTTTTTAAAGCAATCAAAACTTCAGTGTGTGATTTACCTTCCATTTTGCAGATATGTGCAATTTCAGGTGGACCTAAAGCATGCAGCTTTAGGTTAGGATATAATGACTTTAATTCTGAAAACAGATTGATGTAATAATCTAAACCACAGTCTGGATGGTGCCCCCCTTGAAGTAATAATTGTTCTCCACCAAGGCGAAAAGTTTCTTCTATCTTGGTTTTGTATTCCTCAATAGATGTTATGTAAGCTTCTTTGTGCCCGGGGACCCTGAAAAAATTACAAAATTTGCAATTGGCGATACAGACATTTGTAGTATTTGCGTTTCGGTCAATTATCCAAGTAACTTTATTGTCGGTCTTTTGCTTTTTACGTAATTCGTTTGCCACATACATTAATTCTGTTGTTGCAGCATTCTCAAAAAGGTATTGCCCTTCTTCTGCGGAAAGAGATTCAAAGGCCATCCCTTTCGATAATAGTTCTTCAATATTCATTTTTCAACGTGTTCCGTTTGTTTACAAAAGCAGGGGGTAAATTTCTTACATTTGGACTTTTCAAAATTACGATTTTTATGGCGATTACAACAATCAAGAAGACAACAAAGGCAAAAGAATCTGCGGACATTATTTACTTGTGTGATGAAAAGCAGAGTGGCTTAGCAAATTTTTTATCGAAAGAAGAATTGCTGTATGTTTCTAAAAAGTTTAAAAGCGATAAAAAGCGGTTTTTTAGCATCAATCAATTGAAAAGATTTGTTTTTGTTCAGATTGTTGAAAATGACGGAAAAGATTATCTAACAAAAGAAAATTATCGAAATGCAGGGAATAGTTTGGTAAAACGAATCAACGAAAACAAATCTAATTCGGTTCAGATTATTGACGGAATAAATAACGGTGATTATGTAATTGCTTGTGCAGAAGGGATGGCCTTGGGCAACTATCAGTTTTTGAAATATTTCACGAAAGCAAAAGAGAAAAAGAACCCCCTTGAAACAATTGAAATAGTTTCTGAAAACATTAAAAAAGGGCAAACGGAGGAGTTAACATCTGTGGTTGAAAGTGTTTGTGTGGCGCGAGATTTAGTAAATGAACCGGTTTCTTATTTAGACGCTGTTCAATACTCGAAAGATATTCAAAAATTAGGCAAATATTGCGGTTTTAAGGTTGATGTTCTCAATAAGAAGAAGATTGAATCTTTAAAAATGGGCGGTCTTTTGGCGGTCAATTTAGGTAGTCCAACGCCACCTACATTTAACATAATGGAGTGGAAGCCAAAAGGAGCTAAAAAGATAAAACCAATCGTTTTAGTAGGCAAAGGGATTGTTTATGATACAGGAGGGTTGAGTTTAAAACCTACTCCAAATTCGATGGACTTAATGAAAAGTGACATGGGTGGATCTGCGGCCGTTGTTGGAGCGATGTGCGCTATTTCAAAAGTGAATTTACCTGTTCATGTGATTGGATTAGTACCAGCAACAGATAATCGACCTGGTCAAAATGCTTACGCCCCTGGCGATGTAATCACCATGTTTGACGGCACCACGGTTGAGGTGCTTAATACCGATGCGGAAGGTCGCTTGGTCTTAGCCGATGCGCTGCATTATGCAAAAAAATACAATCCCGAGCTGGTTGTCGATTTAGCAACATTAACGGGAGCCGCTGTTCGAGCCATTGGGTCTCGTGCTATTGTATCTATGGGCAATGCTGAAAAACACCACAAACAATTGGAAGCAATAAGTTATGATGTATTCGAAAGATTGGCGCCACAGCCGTTTTGGGATGATTATTCGGAGTGTCTAAAATCACCAATCGCAGATTTAAATAATTTGGGTGGTGCAACAGCTGGCCAAATTACAGCCGGCAAATTTTTAGAACACTTTACTAAAGATAAAAAAAATAAGTCAAAATATCCATATATTCATCTAGATATCGCGGGACCAGCGTTTCTTGCTTCTAATGACACATATAGAACTGCTGGAGGAACGGGCACGGCTGTGAGATTATTATTTGAGTTTATTAAAAGACAAGGATAGAGATAATGGCGGATACACTAAGAGTAGGAATTTCGATTGGCGATATTAATGGTATCGGAATGGAGGTGATTATCAAAACATTTTTAGACAATCGAATGATGGAAATTTGTACTCCGATAGTTTATGGATCTTCAAAGGTTACCTCATTTCATCTCAAGGCACTTGATATTCAAGACTTCAGTTTCAATGTGATAAAAAAAGCGCAAGATTTTAACTCGAAGAGAGCTAACCTGATTAATCTCTGGGATGAAGATATTGACATGAAACTTGGCGAATCAACGGCCATGGGAGGAGAATACGCATTCAAATCATTAAAAACTGCTGTAGAAGATTTAGCAAGCGGAAAAACCGATGTGTTGATTACCGCGCCAATAAACAAGAAAAACATCCAATCAGACGATTTTAAATTTCCCGGACATACAGAGTTTTTAGCCGATTACGCAAACGAGGAAAATCCACTTATGATTCTTTGTGATGGTGGTTTACGAGTGGGCTTGGTTACAGGTCATTTGCCGCTTAAAGATGTTTCGGCAGCCTTGAGTAAAGATGGGATTATAGCAAAACTTGAAGTTTTCGATAAAACGTTAAGGCAAGATTTCGGAATTGAGAAACCGAAAATTGCTGTCTTGGGATTGAATCCCCATTCTGGCGACAATGGACTTCTTGGAACAGAAGAACAAGAGATTATTTCGCCAGCAATAAAGCTTGCGTTTAACAAGGGTATTTTAGCGTTGGGTCCTTATCCAGCAGACGGTTTATTTGGCTCATCGACTTATCAAAAGTTTGATGGTATTTTGGCAATGTACCACGATCAAGGCCTGGCACCATTTAAGGCAATGGCTTTTCATAACGGAGTTAACTATACTGCAGGACTGCCAATAGTAAGAACCTCGCCAGACCATGGCGTAGGGTACGATATTGCGGGACAAAATAAAGCGTCTGAACGGTCGTTCAGACATGCAGTGTATTTGGCCTGTGACATATACAAGACAAGACGCATGAATAAACTGTTATTAGCCAACAGTTTAGATAATCCAAAAGCTGCACCGGAAGAAGTCTAATTATTTGTTTTTGTAGACAACTTTATTTTATACCTTTGCGCCCCTTAAAAAGGTCGATTTTGAAGTATTTGAAGCAATTTGTAATCCCATTTTCTGGTTTGCCGGAAGGGGAACATTGGTTCGATTTTAAGATTGAAAAAGAGTTCTTTGAATGTTTCGAGAATACTGACATTCTTGAAGCAGACGTTCTTCTTAGAGTGCAATTTATTAAGCGGTCAACAATGCTTGAACTTGAATTTGGCTTTTCAGGAAGTGTAAAAAGTGAATGCGACCGCTGCCTTGGACCAGTTAATTTACCCTTAGAATGTGACGAAAAAATATTCGTTAAATTTGGCAATGAGACCTATGATGAAGCGGCAGAAGTTTTAGTAATTCCCTTTGGAGAATCTGAAATGGACATAGGTTCGATAGCTTACGAAATCATATACGTTGCACTTCCAATGAAAAGAGCACATCTTGATAGTGAGTGTTACGAAGACGTAGAAGAATATATTAGTATTGAAGAAGAAAAAGAAGATAAAATTGACCCTCGTTGGGAGCAATTAAAGAATTTATAATAACGTGAAGTTTTAATCTAGAAAAGACTTCAAAAACAAGAAGTAAAATGGCACATCCAAAGAGAAAAATCTCAAAACAAAGAAGAGATAAAAGGAGAACACATTACAAGGCTGTTGCGCCAACTGTATCAACATGTTCTAATTGTGAAGCACCAGTTTTGTTTCACAGAGTTTGTAGTGAATGTGGACATTACAGAGGTAAACTTGCCGTAGAGAAAGAAGCACTAGTTTAATTTCGTTTCTATAATACCATATGTGGAACGATGAAAACGAAGCCAACAGAATTAATCGGCTAGCTTTCTATTTGACGTGCAGTAGCGTCTCTTTTTTAGGGTTCATCGAAAGCATAACGCCTGTGCTTTTCAAGCATTATGGTTCTCATGTATACACAAGAAAAAATATGCTTATACTTGCTCACAATGTTGCTCAAGGCAACATTATACTAACAACAAGTAAAGTACAAGCATAAATGAGTCGAACAACAGCCGCAATTACCGCAGTTAATGGATACGTTCCAGACTATGTGCTCACTAATGAAATTCTTTCTACCATGGTTGACACGACTGATGAGTGGATTACCTCTCGTACCGGGATTAAAGAACGTAGAATACTAAAAGGAGAAGGAAAAGGGGCTTCTCATATGGCGGTACCAGCAGTTGAAGGTCTTCTAAAAAAAAGAGGGATTAAAGCTGAAGAAATAGACCTGTTAATTTGTGCTACAGTTACGCCAGACATGGTCTTTCCTGCCACCGCCAACATAATTTGTGATAAGATTGGAGCCGTAAATGCATTTGGATACGATTTAATGGCCGCTTGCTCTGGATTTATTTTTGCGTTGGTTACCGCATCTAAATTTATTGAATCAGGCTCTCATAAAAAAGTGGTAGTTGTTGGCGTAGATAAAATGTCTTCCATAATTGATTATGATGACAGAGCTACCTGTATTATATTTGGAGACGGAGCTGGTGCAGTTCTTCTAGAGCCAAATGAAGAAGGAAATGGAATTATGGACTCCGTTCTTAAAAGTGATGGTTCCGGAGCACGTTATTTATGGCAAAAGGCAGGGGGGTCGGCTTATCCACCAACCCATGAATCTATTGATGCTAAGGAGCATTTTGTAAATCAAGAAGGAAAACAAGTATTTAAGTTTGCAGTTACAAATATGGCTGATGTTTCGGCTCAAATAATGAGTAGAAACAATCTTTCTTCTGATGATATAGCCTACTTAGTTCCTCATCAAGCAAACTTAAGGATAATAAACGCGACAGCTGAGAGGATGGGAATTAGTGACGATAAAGTCACGATTAATATTCAGAAATACGGAAACACAACCAGCGGGACAATCCCGCTATGTTTTTGGGAATGGGAAGATAAATTCAAGAAAGGAGACAATATTGTTATCTCAGCATTTGGCGGGGGTTTTACTTGGGGCTCAATTTATTTACGTTGGGCATACGATTCTTAGTCCTTTTTTATCAAAAGTTTTATATTTACCGCAGATTAAAAATCAGAAATTATGAATTTAGAAGAAATCCAATCACTTATAAAATTTGTCGCGAAATCAGGAGCTACAGAAGTTGAGTTGGAAACGGGAGATGTTAAGATTACGATTAAAACCCCAAATAAAAAGAAAAACGGTGAACCAGATACAATAATTCAGCAAGTACCAGTTGGGATGCCACCTATACCAGTGGCACCGGCAGCACCGGCAGCACCATTAGATAGTGTGCCAGCTGCAGATGATTCAAAGTATGTCACTGTAAAGTCGCCAATGATTGGTACTTTCTATAGAAAAGCCAATCCAGAGGCTGATGTTTTTGTAAATGTTGGCGATGATATTGCGGAAGGAAAAGTGGTTTGTGTTATAGAAGCAATGAAACTTTTTAACGAGATTGAAGCGGAGTTTTCTGGTAAAATTGTTAAGGTGTTAGTAGACGATGCTACGCCTGTAGAGTATGATCAACCTTTATTTTTAGTTGACCCATCTTAATTTTTGTTGCTTACGTGATGCATAGGCGCAGCGTATTAACAATAAGTAATTGACGTCTTTAACCTTAGTTTTATGGCAAAGAAAAAAGTAACTATTTTCAAAAAAATATTAATTGCTAATCGCGGTGAAATTGCCTTGCGTATTATTCGCACCTGTAAAGAAATGGGTATTAAAACGGTGGCAATATATTCCACCGCTGATGCTGAAAGCTTACATGTAAGGTTTGCAGATGAGGCAGTTTGTATTGGGCCTGCTCCGAGTAATGATTCATACTTAGATATCGCTAGAGTAATCTCTGCAGCGGAGATTACTAATTCAGATGCAATTCACCCCGGATATGGATTCCTATCGGAGAGTGCTAAATTCTCTAAGATATGTGAGGAACATGGTATCAAATTTATTGGAGCTTCTCCTGAAATGATTGACGGTATGGGAGACAAAGCTTCTGCCAAAGCGACTATGTTAGCAGCAGGGGTTCCATGTGTGCCTGGTTCTGAGGGCTTGATTGAAAATGCTGGTCATGCGATTAAGATGGCAGCAGAAGTTAAGTATCCCGTAATGATAAAAGCCACTGCTGGAGGTGGAGGTAAAGGAATGCGTATTTGTTGGGACGATGAAAATTTGAAGGTAAATTTAAAATCTGCTATGCAAGAAGCGAAAGCTGCATTTGGAAATGATGGCATGTACATGGAGAAATTCATTCAAGAGCCACGCCATATTGAAATTCAAATCGCTGGGGATAAGTACGGCAACGCATGCCATATGAGCGAAAGAGATTGTTCTATACAAAGACGTCATCAAAAATTAGTTGAAGAAACACCATCTCCATTCATGACTCCAAAATTGAGAAAGAGAATGGGAGATGCAGCTGTAAAAGCGGCTAAGGCAGTAAAATACGAAGGTGTTGGAACAGTTGAGTTTTTGGTTGATAAAAACCGTGATTTTTATTTCATGGAAATGAATACTCGAATTCAAGTTGAACATACGATAACGGAAGAGGTAATAAATTTTGATCTGGTAAAGGAGCAAATTAAATTGGCTGCGGGAGTAGAAATAACAGGACAAGGTTATGAACCTAAGCTGCATGCAATTCAATGTAGAATTAATGCCGAAGATCCGCAGCATGATTTTAGACCAAGTCCAGGAAAAATTACAAACTATCATGCGCCAGGGGGTCACGGCATTAGAATAGACACACATGTTTATGCAGGCTATACTATTCCGCCTAATTACGACTCAATGATTTCTAAGCTTATTACGGTTGCTCAGACAAGAGAGGAGGCCATTACTAAGATGGAACGAGCTCTTGATGAGTACATAATTGAAGGAATAAAAACTACTATTCCCTTTCATCAACAGTTGATGAAAGATTCTAAATTTAGAGCTGGGGATTTTACCACTAAGTTTATGGATGACTTTGAAATTAAGAAGTATTAAATTACTGTGGGGGATTATCGTAAAGGTTTTGTCGGTTATTTATTCTTGTGAAACCTCCTGCATTAAATAAGGCAAAGTGGCAAACAAGAATAGTCAAACCAGTTATAAAATAGGACTACATTCAGCGACTCCGTTAATATTTCGTCAAGCGCTTGCCTTCGCGGAAGCATTTGCTTTTTTACCAATCATTTTTTGAGTGTGCTCAACAATTGCAATATCATCATATTCGCATTCTCTGTATAGTTCTTCTTGAGAGCCATGCTCAACTATACTATCCGGCATACCTAGCATTTTCACTTGTGCTGAATAACCATGCATAGCCATAAATTCTAATACAGCACTACCTGCACCTCCAACAATACATCCATCTTCAACAGTTATTATTTTGTCAAACTTCCCGAAAACCTCATGAAGCAGAACTTCATCCAGTGGTTTAACGAACCGTAGATCATAATGAGCTGCATTTATTCCTTTAGCGTCAAGTTGTTCGCAAGCTTTGATGGCGTACTTTCCAATATGTCCAATGGTAAGTATTGCTATATCAGAACCCGTTCTGATTTTCTGACCCTTACCGATTTTTACTTTTTTCATTGGCGTTTTCCATTCTGTCATAACACCCTGCCCTCTAGGATATCGAATAACAAACGGAGCTCCATTATCTTTATGTTGAGCAGTATACATCAGATTTCGTAATTCAGATTCGTTTAAAGGAGCAGAAACAACCAAGTTAGGAATACAGCGCATATAGGCTAAATCATAAGCACCATGGTGCGTAGGACCATCAGCCCCCGCAATCCCACCTCTATCTAAACAAAACACAACGTGCAGATTTTGCATCGCCACATCGTGAATCACTTGGTCGTATGCCCGCTGCATAAATGACGAGTATATGTTACAAAAAGGAATCAATCCTTGTGTCGCTAATCCTGCAGAAAAGGTTACAGCATGCTGTTCCGCAATTCCTACATCGATAGCTCTGTCAGGCATTGCATTCATCATAATATTAAGCGAACATCCTGAAGGCATGGCAGGGGTTACTCCCATAATTTTTTTATTCTTCTCAGCAAGTTCCACAATTGTATGTCCGAATACATCCTGATACTTTGGCGGCTGTGGGTTTTTTGGAACAACCTTAATAATCTCCCCAGTTTCTTTATTAAACAATCCCGGGGCATGCCATTGTGTGGGAGAGCCATCTTCTGCAGGCCGATATCCTTTCCCCTTTTTTGTAAGAACATGAAGAATCTTGGGACCAGGAATATCTTTTAAATCTCGAAGTACTTTGCTTAAGTGATTTACATCATGACCATCAACAGGACCGAAATATCTAAAGTTAAGCGATTCGAATAAATTGCTTTGTTGAAGCAAAGAAGATTTAACGGCCCCCTCAACTTTAGATGCAATTTCTTGTGCGCTAGAGCCAAACTTACTGAATTTACCCAGTAGATTCCAGACTTCATCTTTTACTTTATTGTAGGTGTGCGAAGTAGTAATGTCAGTTAAGTAGTCTCTTAGTGCGCCCACATTTGGGTCTATCGACATGCAGTTGTCATTGAGTATAACTAGAAGATTTGCATCAGTAACTCCTGCGTGGTTCAAACCTTCAAAAGCTAAACCGGCGGTCATTGACCCATCGCCAATAACAGCAATGTGTTGTTTGTCCTTTTCTCCTTTGTATTGGCTTGCAACAGCCATTCCTAAAGCTGCAGAAATTGAAGTAGATGAGTGTCCAACACCCATTGTGTCGTATTCACTTTCTTTCCGTTTAGGGAAGCCACTAAGGCCTTTATACATTCTATTAGTGTGGAACACTTCTCTCCGTCCGGTAAGAATTTTGTGCCCGTAAGCTTGGTGGCCAACATCCCAAACCAATTGATCATGTGGAGTATTAAAAACATAGTGTAGAGCAACGGTTAACTCAACAACGCCAAGACTAGCCCCAAAATGACCACCTTTTTGTGAAACAACATCAACAATGAAGTCACGCAATTCATCACATACTTGTGTCAACTGAATATCTTCCAGCTTCCTTAAGTCGTCAGGAATATTAATTTTTTGAAGAAGTTCACCTGTTGTTGCATCCATCTAGTCATTAATTTAAGTTGCGCAAAGATATTAAACAAAAATGAGTAGTGTGATTCAACGGACTAAGTTTTACACAACTACGGTCTAATTTGCTATAACACAGGATTAATGGAAAGGGTCAGTTTGAAATAAATTAGCTTAATACACCAGTTTCACTAGCACCTTCGGCAACGTATTTCGATTTTACTTTCAGGATTTCGTAAACACTTTCTCTGATACCATCAGCCATTGCACCGGTGGGTAAGCTATTTGCTTCTTCCCCAAATGGGTCTTCAATTTCTT
>JABHTA010000087.1 GCA_018669945.1 Flavobacteriales bacterium | reverse complement strand
TACAGCATCAGTTACAGGATAAAATACAGGTCTATCGAGATGAGTTTGACCACCTTTTCCTGGTGTAACTCCACCAACTACATTTGTTCCATATTCAATCATTTGACCAGCATGAAAAGTTCCCTCGCCACCAGTAAATCCTTGAACAATAACCTTCGAATTTTTATCAACTAATACACTCATCTTTTGTTTCTATTAAATTACGACTTTTGTGGTTTCAAAAATAGTTTTTTAATTCAACAGATTGAAGTTTCTTAAACATAGAATTACCAGATTTATAATTTGGTTTTGCTTTATCCTTTGCTTTACAGTTGGAGCATTTGAAGTTCTGTATCGAATTATTGCCAAAACTTCTTTTTTCGGTGCAGATTATCGACACATGTATTCCGAAACGGGAATGAATGAAGGAGGTTTTTTAAAACCCAACATCAACACTCTTGTTATTAATGCCTACGGTGACCAAGTAAAATGGATTACTAACTCCACAGGTTTTAGAAACACAAAAGAATTCACATACAAAAAACCGAAAAACACCTTCAGAATATTATCACTTGGTGATTCCTTTACAGCAGGATACAGGGTTGGACAACATCAAACGTTCTCCTACCTTTTAGAAAAACAGTTAAACGAATCTCAAGACTCTATCCATTACGAAGTTATAATTGCTTGTATCGAAGACCCTGTAAATGGGTTAAAATTTTTACACGAATATGGATTAAAATATGAGCCTGATTTAGTATTGCTTGGAATTACACTTGGCAACGATTTAACGCAAACTTTTATCAACTTACATAAATTTGGACGAAACAAACTAGTCGGAAATAACATAGTCGAAAACGAAAACTTTAATGAAAAGAAACTATATGAAGCTCTGCAAGAGCGTTTTCCGGAAGGCTCTTGCGATTATTCGTTTGAGATAAATGACTACATCGAAAAATTAGTTTCGTTTCGCTTATTGCGAAACTTATATGAAACTGAATATTCTGGAGAATCAATATTTGCTTCTCGTGGAAAAGCGAATCCATATTTGCATGATTTATCTCATGGACTAGGCCTATTTTTAAAAGAACCACCTCAAAGTATTAATGAGACATATATACAATTTGGTAGAGTGCTCTCCGCTTACAAACGTTTGTCCAATAAAAATTCATTTAAACTAGTTACTTGTTCTTTCCCTCAGCGATATCAAGGTAATTGGCTAGACTACAAAGCCACATTAACCGACTATGGCCTAGAAGAAAATGCGTTCTCCCCTTCTCCCTCGATAAGCTTCTCATGCACATTAGACTTTTCTGAATCACCGCTCTGTGTTAGTGAAGTTAACGGAAAATATTCCCCATTTACTAAGGAAAACTATTACTTACCAATGGGAGATATGCACTGGAATAGTAAAGGTCATCTAGTTGTTGCGGAGTATTTATTTGAGAATTTAGAACACGAATAATTCACTTTTTCTTATTTAACATCAGCAAGATTATTTGCAGAACCAAGAAGCTTGAAGCAAGCAAAGAATAGCAGAGCCAAACTATTAACTTAGTCTGAAAATAATTTTTCGTACTTGTTGTTAAATTAATCTCAACAGTATCCCAAAAATTAGGATTAACTTTAAAAAAGCTCATGCCAGAAGCAATTGTCAGTTCATCAACTGTAGTTAATTCTTGTTCTTCTTTTTCCGTTTGAACAACTGCAGCGATACCCCTATAAAGCATTAATGGAATTTCTTTTTTAGCGACTGCTACTTTTTGTTGATCTATCCAGCTGTCTGAAGCAGCAGATATGCTTATAATAGTCGAAAATTTGAGCACGGCCCCTTGTAAATCTAATTTATCCTTCCTAAGTTCATCTTCATTCAAATTCAGGTAAAGCTGAAAAACCGGAAAAGCCAATTTAATCGATGGCAAGACATTGTCATGAATCTCACCAACAGCATTTTTTTTACTAAAATTCCACGCACCGTAACTTCCAATAGTAAAAGTAAGAAGGAAAGGTATATATATAAAATTAATTATGTTAAATGTTTTGGAGAGTAACGTTTTTGGTCTCCAATGGCTAACAAGATTTATAACTAGTAAAAAAACTAAAGCGATTAAACCGCCAATAATACCATAAAGAAAAAATCCTTGTGTAGCGGCTTCATAGGCACCATCAATGATTCCATTAAAGTCTGGCATTCCTGCTCCAAATAGACTGCCGAGTAGCTTCCCCATTAAAAAATTATTATTCGTTGACTGCCATACGAATAGCAATGAATAAAATTAAGAGTTATTGAGAAAACAGCGTACATAAGTGTCTTATTCTATGACCAAATTAATGGCGTGGTTTGATACGAAATCATGGCATAAATTAGTTGTTATTGGAATTCTTGCCAAACATTTTACCTGCGCGTATTGAAGAATATATCTTTCTGATTCTGGATTAGATTCACCGTTAAAAACGACTCCTAAAACTCTAATATTCCTTTGCTTTAAAGTTTCTAGCGTTAGTAATGAGTGATTTATACTTCCAAGATAATTCTTAAGCACAACAACAACTTCAACGTCTAAACTCTTAATTAAGTCTATTACCAACTCGCTAGAATTCAACGGAACCATCAACCCTCCGGCACCTTCTACAATTAAGTCACGAGTTGAATTTTCCAATTCAATAAATTCTTTTCTAATTCTATCAATTGAAATGTCTACTCCATCGATTGCTGCTGCTGCATGCGGAGACATAGGCTCTGTTAATCGATACGCTTCAGTATGAAATTCTGAAACAACATTTGAAACTAGCGATTTAACTTTTATTGTGTCAGAATTATCTAATTCTCCAGCTTGTACTGGCTTCCAGTAATTAGCCTGTAGAGCCTCTACCAATATTGCTGAAACAACAGATTTACCAGCATCGGTATCTATTCCGGTAACAAATATTTTTCTCATAATAATTTAGATAAAATATGAATAAGCGATTCAACTTCACTTGGGGTATTGAATTCATGTAGACATATTCTCAGCCTTTCTTTTCCTTTTGGAACCGTTGGACTTAAGATTGGACGGACATCAAACAATGATTTCTGGAGACCATCCGCGACATGCTTTACCTTATCATTTCCAGATACAATTATTGTTTGAATCGGACTACAGCTCGGAATAGAATACGCTAAATTTAATACTTTAATTTTTTCTTTAAATAAATTAACTAAATCCCTGTAAATTAAACTACTAAAATCTATATCAATCATTTTTTCGTACGCCATTTTTATCGTGGCAACACTACTTATTGGCAAAGCCGTAGTGTAAATAAATGACCTTGAAAAGTTTACCAAATAATCCTTCAAAATAGAACTTCCTAAAACAACTGCACCATGGCAACCCATTGCTTTTCCATAGGTATGAACTCTGGCAAAAATTTGATTTTGAATATTTAGTTCGACACATCTACCCTCCCCTTTTTTACCGAACAAACCTGTTGCATGTGCTTCGTCCACAATTAAATTGAAATCAAATTTCTGTTTTAAGCTCACCAATTCTTCCAATGGAGAAAAATCTCCATCCATTGAGTAAACAGATTCAACTACAACATATACATTGCCTTTTACCGACTGAAGCCTTGATTCAAGGTGCTCAACATTATTATGCTTAAACTTGAAAGATTCTGCTTTACATAATCGAATGCCATCAATAATAGAAGCGTGAGAAAGCTCATCATAAATTACCGTATCACCGCGCTGAGGGACACAAGACAACAACCCTATATTAGCATCATAACCTGAGTTGTAGAGCAAACCAGCATCAGCTTTATGATATTCGGCAATAAATACTTCAAGCTCTACAACTTCTATTGTATTGCCAGTCAATAAACGTGAACCGGTTGAGCCTCCAACACCACCAGCATGTTCTACAAAAGAAAAATCACGAGAAAAACCAAGGTAGTCGTTTGATGAGAAATCAATTAATCCATTTACGGTTTTTAAATCGCGTAGCGCATTTTCTTGTATGCGCTTCTCAAGCTTTAATTGCAAAGATTGTTCAGCGTTCATTTAAACTAAGATTGCTTCATGCTTCGCTATAAATCTATTAATCCAATGAACTAACACGAGTCACTTTGCGAACTTCTTTCGCTTCAGCTTTTTTACGTTCGTTAGCCTCAATTTTATGCTCAGGTCGGCTCCATTTTTCCTGCTTTTCCTCACGAACTTCTTTGTAAGAGTCTTTGGTCTCAGGTTGCTCACTATCAACATAGGCTTGTTTTGGCTTAATGTTAAGAACATTAAACAACTCCATATCCTCATTATACTGTGGATTAGGAGTAGTCAGTAACTTATCTCCAGCGAATATAGAATTAGCGCCAGCCATAAAGCACATGGCCTGGCCTTCTTGCGTCATATGAGTCCTGCCAGCAGATAAACGCACCTGAGCTTTAGGCATCACAATTCTTGCAGTAGCAATCATTCTAACCATTT
>JABHTA010000241.1 GCA_018669945.1 Flavobacteriales bacterium | reverse complement strand
AATGTTTTCGAATATGATTGCTGCTTTGTCACCAACAGACCAGCCGCTATAAAATCTAAATCTATAAGCATTATCGCTGTTTCCAAACGCTCCAATGTTCCAAGTAACTGATGAACTCACTCCATTGTCGACAACATAGGTGTTTACACCATTTACGTTTGCTACAATCGCGTTATCTAAATTATCAGATCCTGAACTATAGCTTTCAAAATCTTCAACATGAGAAGTTGCGAATGCTGCCGAAGGCAATGTATAGAATGAACCTGATGTGCTGTAGTTATTGTATGCAACATTGTCAATCACAGTAACTCCACTACCAAAATTCACTTCATAAGACAGCGAATTTTCACCGGTATTTAATGTAATCGCTGGAAACACAATGGTAGTATCTTCTCCTACGCCAATACCTGTAAACACATCAACAGTAACAGCTGTTCCTCCGTTTAACGTATAGCTCACGCTAAACGTATCAACAGCAGTTGCTGCATTATTAGTAACTGTAATTTCAGGTGTTACAGAAGTTTCACAAAAATTAGCTGGCAATGCCATACCTGTGGTTGCTTCTAAATCCGCCATTGAAATTCCAGGAGGTAATATATAATCCATGGCCGATAAATTTCCTGTTATTATCTCTTGCTCAGATTCGTTAATAAATACAGCAACCTCCATATCTACCAACTCGCAATCTATCGAAGTAATAGAAGCTGGAATTGCATATGTAATCGTATCCGTATAATAAGTTCCACTAGTTGTTGTTGTTAAAGTGTCTCCCCACTGCCCCGTTAACATATCTCTCAACATATGTTGATGGTTATAATTTCCGTTAGGAAGAATGTTTCCGGGGTTCCATGTTGTTGCACCACTTTGTGGTCCTTCTACATTATTTTGCATCAATGCTACATTAAGTAAGTTCATCGATGGCCCATCTGCTGTGTAATACACTTCAACAATTACAGTAAGTTCCCGTGTATTAAAATCGATTGTTGATTCGGCAGCTACATTAACATATGACGAATGGGTAAGAATATCATCCGCAGCATTGTCCCAGTACCCACGACTCATTGCTGTTCCTCCATTCTGATCCCATCCATCGCTGGAAAAATCGTGACGATTTACAGTTCCTGCAGGATATCCCGAAACATCTGATTGACTACCAATGCTATCACCATAGGTTGTTCTAAAATCTGGTTCTCCTGGGTTTGGATCAGCATAACTTCCTGTATGAATATTTATCAATACTACGTCTCCTTGATTTGCGTCCTTTATCTCTTGCGCTTTAACATGTCCGTCCGGACAAAAGCCACAATGAATTCCGGTAAATTCCTCTAGTACTACATTTTTATTCTCTGCACTCGTGCTAACGAAATTTTGGCCAATCGCCAAGCTTATTGGGGCAACCAATGACGCAACTGATAAGTAAATTTTTCTCATAGATTCTATTTTAACATTTAGCCACTAAAATAACCCCTTCAGTGAAGGCAGAAGAATGACATCTATACATTACTATAGCTGTTCTACATGCAACATATCCCAAAATAACATATAATAATTGAAACAACTATAGAAAAACATAGAAGTTCTAACAATAAAATGATTCCTTATTAATATAGTTACTTTTGAATTAATGAAAGTCCGAGCTAAAAAACACCTAGGTCAGCATTTTTTAATAGATGATTCTATTGCTGAGCGTATCGTTAACGGATTAACCTTTAACAATTATAATTCTGTTGTTGAAATTGGACCTGGAATGGGTGTTTTAACACAGTTTTTAATTGAGAAAAGTACTGATCTCATCATCTTTGAAGTTGATAATGAATCTGTTGGATATCTTCATGTCAACTATCCAAAATTGATTGGTAAAGTATATGAACAAGACTTTCTAAAGGTGAATTTTTTCGAGGAACCGTTCCAAAAAGGCTGGGCAGGGGCAATTATTGGCAACTTTCCATATAACATCTCCTCGCAAATACTTTTCAAAGTTCTAGATAATAGGAATCAAGTGCCTGAAGTTGTAGGAATGTTTCAAAAAGAAGTTGCCGAGCGGGTCACTTCTCCTGCTGGAAGCAAGGCATATGGTGTAATTAGCGTATTACTACAAGCGTACTACAATATGGAATATTTGTTTACTGTTGAGCCTGATTCGTTTAACCCTCCACCCAAAGTACGTTCTGGTGTTATTCGCTTAACTCGTAATAATGTACAGAAACTCGATTGTGACGAAGTCTGGTTTAAACGCATCGTTAAAGCGACATTTAATCAAAGGAGAAAAACGATACGAAATGGCTTAAAATCGCTACCGAATGGGGTTTTCGAGAGTAACCACATTCTATTAACCAAACGACCTGAACAACTTTCTGTTACTGAGTTTATAGAACTTACAAAACTTTATTTGAGTAAGGCTAATTTGTAAATCTTACCTTTGGACCTGCTTAACTGTAGGGTAAGATGAATTTCGAATTAACAAAAGAGTTTCTTATATCGCTAAGAAGAGCGATAGAAAAGAATGACGAAAAATTCGTTTTGGAGAACATTGTTGATCTCCACCCCGCAGATATTGCCGAAATTTTAGATGAACTTACTACAATAGAAGGTAAACAGCTTTTTCAACAATTTAACGAAGAAAAAGCAGCTGATGTGCTTGTTGAGCTAGAAGAAGATGTTCGTGAGAAATTCTTGGCATCCCTTTCTTCTAAAGAAATTGCAGAGCAATTTATCGATAATTTAGAGTCTGATGATGCTGCCGATGTAATTGGAGAACTGCCAGAACAAGTTAAAGAGGAGGTCATTTCTCACCTCGAAGATGTTGACCAAGCTAGCGACATTGTTGACCTACTTAATTACGAAGAAGGCACTGCTGGATCCTTAATGGGTAAGGAAATGATTGTTGTCCAAGAAAATTGGACAATTATGAGGTGCACTAAGGAAATGCGTAAGCAAGCTGAAGAAATTGACTTTGTTTACACCGTATATGTAGTTACCGAAAAAAATCAGTTGATAGGCACGCTTTCTTTAAAAAGAATGCTTTTAACCCCGGCCAAGTCGAAAATTACCGATATCTACAATTCAGAAGTTATCTCTATCAAAGCAACTGCTAATGACGAGGAAGTTGCCCAGATAATGCAGAAATACGACCTTATCGCATTGCCTGTTATTGACGAGCTTGGAAGATTAATAGGAAGAATTACTATTGATGATGTAGTAGATGTAATTCAAGAAGAATCTGAAAAAGATTACCAAATGGCTTCAGGTATTACTGAAGATGTGGAATCTTCGGATAAAGTATGGGTGTTAACCCGTGCAAGATTACCTTGGCTTTTAATTGGTTTATTGGGTGGTGTTTTTGGAGCGCAGGTGATAAGTATTTACGAAGCTGATCTTGGTATTCACCCAGAAATGGCATTCTTTATTCCCCTTATCGCGGCAATGGGAGGCAATGTTGGTGTCCAATCTTCGGCATTAATCGTTCAAGGATTAGCTAATAATTCTTTAGGCTTTTCTGGAATTATCCCGCGATTGTACAAAGAATTTTTGGTAGGCCTTCTTAATGGTTTAATCTGTTCTGCTCTAATTTTAATGTATAACCTCGTGTTTAGCGATTCCATGGAGTTGAGTTACACTGTCAGTTTGGCCTTACTTGCAGTAATTATTTTTGCAGCTCTTTTTGGAACATTCATTCCGTTAATTTTAGACAAATATAAAATTGACCCTGCCTTAGCAACTGGTCCATTTATTACAACCATGAATGATATTCTTGGGTTGTTTATCTATTTCTATATCGGTAGTTTGTTGTATT
>JABHTA010000053.1 GCA_018669945.1 Flavobacteriales bacterium | reverse complement strand
TTCTGTAGATGAATATGTGCCGTCCTTTACAAAACTATAGGTAATTGCTGCTTCACTAGAGTAAGCTCCAGTTTCGGAAGTAGAAACACCATTATAAGTATAAGTGTCAGTCCATATACCAGCACCCATAACTGAAGAACTAGTAGAAACATTATTATCGACATCTGTATAAGATAATAAGGTATCAATGCTCATAGCAGATCCATCAAAGTTATACGTTGAGGTTTCTGAATTAGTCGTAGTACCAGTTACACCACTTTGAGTACTAGTTCCCACACTAACACTAGATCCGCTCTTTAGATTAACAGTCCATTCTCCATCAATTTTACCTTTACTAGATGGTTTACAGCTTTGAAAAGCTGTTGCACCTATCGCTAAAGCCACAACTGCTATTATAATTTTGTTCGTTTTCATGAAAATTTAATTAGTTAATAATTTATTGTTTGTTAGTATTGATTCAATTTAAAAAACGGAGCAAAATTATATAAAATAACGTTTAATCTGTAAACTATTTTATTTCAAAGACGATATCACCTCAAACGTCTACTTCACCCCCTCATTCAATTAACTTCTTTCTTTAAAATAATCTCGGCCGTTCGAATATTAGTTCCGTTAACCGATGTAACTTCTGTGCCATACATTAATAGTAATTCCTTATCCGATAATCTATCAATACTATAAACAACACCACGATTTTGCCCTGTAACGGATACCGTATTAACACTTGCTGGCTGATCGGAACAAATTTCTTCAGTTTTATTACTCAGCAATAATAGCTCAGATTTAGTTTTTGTCGTTCCTGCTCCTCCGGTAAAATTCCATAATCCACTTTCAACTAATTCACACGAAACACCAGACAGAGTTGTATCAGGGTTATCAATTGGGTAAGTTGTAATCATTGTTGTTACATAATTCCCTGCAGCATCAAATTCCATTTTATACGAATAGTCCACAACATCTATAGAATTTGTGTCGGTACGAGTAAGATTAGTCCCATCAAAAATCCAAGTAGTATCGCCACTATTCCATTCCGCTGATTCAACAA
Organism: Flavobacteriales bacterium; assembly: GCA_018669945.1. Lineage (GTDB taxonomy): Bacteria > Bacteroidota > Bacteroidia > Flavobacteriales_G > NORP312 > NORP312. Next base: position 14,262 of record JABHTA010000053.1, on the reverse strand, counting down.
CCCAGGCACCAGTTAAACGCGCTTTTCTCGATTTCAATGAAAAAACTGGATCATTGTCCCCTTTTTTACACCCAAAAATTAACGAAACCGTAAAAAAAAGTAAAAGTACTTTAGCTTTCATATTATCTAGGTTTTCCGAAAAAGTAAGACAGAGTTATGCCCGCAGTTGAATTGACTCCTAAATTTGATAAAGTGGTTAGAAAAGCACCTTGCTGTTTATTCGAAGTTGTGGTGCCATTAACCGGAGTGTTAGTAGCTATTTGAGTCCAGTTACCCCCTGTCCTAACAACATTATATCCCCAAGAATACTCCGCACCAAGGCTCAATCTTTCGCTAATAAAATAATTGAAGCCTGTTACTAAATTAACACCGAAAAGAAATCCACCATCTTGTGTTCCGTTTACTTCGTATTGGTCGGTGCCAGAGGATGTGCCAGAGGTATCTGTGACCATTGTCACACCTTTCATTTTAGCTCTTCCTATTTTTCCTGCATTAATACTCGCCCCGATATAAGGATCTAAACGTTGTGAGGCATACATATGCTTTTCGAACCCTGGAGAAATGTAGAAATCTGTTCTCGAATAAGTTGAATCCCATTCAACCAAAGTTGTGCTTACACTATCAACAGACTGGTATATTTTATTTACAGAAGTAAGTCCAAAACCAATCCTTACAGCAACATCTTCTTGCAAATAATACCTCATGAACAATGAATTATTACCAAATGCATCATTAAAATTACCCAATTGGAAGTTGGTGATATTTGCCTGAGTTGCAAACGTGAAACCGATATCTCCTTTTACTGGTTTGTAAAGATTTGAGGGTGAAATATTTAATGTTGTGTCTTGCGAGTAACTTACAACAGAAATCAAAAACACAAGAGATGTTGTAATAAGATTTTTCATAAATTTCAATTTTTCAATACGATAACTATAGCTTTTTATTGTGTTAACATACATTATTCTTTATTTGCTAACATTGGCACAAATTTAAATTCCTCCAGCTCCTCTTGCTCAAATTCAGTATCAGATACCCTTTTTACTATTATCATTTTCTGAACACCTCCATCTCCTACTGGAATCACCAAAACGCCCCCAACAGTTAGCTGAAGTTGTAAACCCTCAGGAATATATGGCGCGCCTGCTGTAACTATTATTTTATCAAAAGGTGCATATACGGGCAGCCCTTTATAGCCATCTCCATAAAAGAACTTAGGTCTGTAACCAATCGAAGGCAAAAAATTCTTCGTTTTGTCGAACAATGTTTTTTGTCTTTCAATTGTAAAAACTTTAACTCCCATTTTTACTAAGACAGCCGTTTGGTAACCCGATCCGGTTCCTATTTCTAGAACCTTGTCACCTTTCTTTAACTTTAACAAAGCTGTTTGAAAGGCTACGGTATATGGTTGAGATATTGTTTGCTGAGCACCAATTGGAAAAGCGATATCATCGTATGCATATGGTAAAAAAGCATTATCATGAATAAAATAATGTCTAGGAATTTCTTGAATTACAGAAAGTACTTTTTCATCAGAAATACCGCGTTCACGAATTTTATCAACCAGCTTATTACGTAACCCTTTATGCTTATATGAATCGATCATTTGTCCACTTTGGATTGCGAAATTAACAATTTAACGTTGGAATCTATTTTAGAGAAAAAACAAAAGATTCTTTTCACACATTACATTTGACGCAATGGAAAACTACGCATGTTAAAGATTGGTGTTTTAGGAGGTGATGAAATAAGTCACGCTCATTTATCTGTTCTTCAAGAGCTTAATAGCTTTGACATTACAGGGTTTTATGCACCAGATGAAAAAAACGCATCTAAGATTTTATCAAAATTTAATGTCGCTCAGTTTACCGATATTGAAACACTCATTCAACATTCGGATGTTATAGATATTGCATCTTCCTCCGTTCCTCATTATAAATGCGCTGAGTTAACCCTCAAAAACACCAAGCATTTGTTTATTGAAAACCCTGTGACCTCAACTATTGATGAGGCGAAAAAATTATTGAACTTAACGCATGAAGCCGATGTGAAAGTTCAAATTGGAAATGTAGAACGGTTTAACCCCGCATTTACTGCCTTAGTTCCTTTAATTGACCATCCTATTTGTATTGAAACCAATAGAATGTTGAAGTTTGACATTAACAAAACATTCAATTCTGTTGTGTTAGACTTAATGATTCATGATCTTGATTTAATTCTTTCTATTGTTAATTCAAATGTGAGAAAAGTTAATGCACACGGATTAGCCTTAACCAATGGATCTCCCGATTATGTGCACGCAAGAATCGAATTTGATAATGGATGTGTTGCTACATTATCTGCAAGCAGAATTTCATTTAAAGACGACATTAACCTTACCGTGTATCAAAAAGATTCTACCTATTTTGTTGATTTATTGAACAAAAAATGTGAGACACTTAACATTAAAGGGATTAAAAACTTAAAAGTTGATAGAGGCTCTGTAAACCCAAATGAACTTTATTTCAACTATCCACAAATAAAAGAATCAAACATTATTAAAGAGGAATTAAATGGCTTTGCCAAAGCAATCATTAATAACACTGACACCCCAGTCACTATAGAAGAAAGTTATCTCGCTATTGAAGTTGCGACTAGAATTCTTGAAAAATTAAAACTTAATCCGAACCTAATAGAGGATTAAACAATAAATCAATTTTCTTTGCGTTCGTGATTTTTAAGTGACCTATGCGTAATACTCTCCTGATGTTTTTGGTGGCAACACTTCTTTATTCATGTCAACTGTTTGACAGAGAAGAAGATACCCCGTCATTTTTGCACATAGACAATATTGAAGTTCAAACAAATGGTACAGGAAACGAAGGGGCTATCACCTCAAATATCAATGATGCTTGGGTATTTTTAAATGATGATAATTTAGGAAACTGGGAGTTGCCTGCCACTATACCTGTATATAGCGAGGGTAAACAAAACATTAAAGTCATTGCAGGAATAAGGATAAACGGGCTCGAAGAATTTAGAGCGCAGTATCCTTTTTTAGATTATCATGAAGAAGAAATTACATTAGTTCCTGGTGAAATAATACAATTAAACCCACTTGTCAAATACTACGAGCCAACAACATTTATTTGGAAAGAAAATTTTGAAAATGCCGGAATCAGTCTAGATTCAGCATCCGGAAGCCATACCTCTATTAAACTTACTTCTGACGTCAGCTATATCATAGAGGGAGTTACCTCTGGTCTAGTTTCGCTCCATGATACTATCAATTTTTACAAAGGTGTATCCAACGAAATATTTGAACTTCCTGTTGCTTCAACTCCTGTATATTTGGAAATTGATTACAAAACCGATATGGATTTCATTGTGTTTTTAATCTCTCACAATCCAAACAATACTCCGGAAACCCCAGTAATAGGTCTCAAAGCAAAAGTTGATGATAGCGGGAATTTAGTTCAAAACAAAACCTACATTGATTTGACCTATGATGTAAGCACAAATTATTTGGCCTCTGGATATCAAATCGGAATCAGCACGAGTTTACCAGATAATCTTAGTTCTGGTACTTTTATCCTGGATAACATTAAACTGATTCATCAATAATGAACAAGGGCAAACAAATAACCTTGTATGTTATTGTAGACTATTTTGCCGCCAGTATAGCTTGGTGTTTATTTTTTATTTTTAGAAAAAAATATTTAGAACCACTTAAATTCGGTCATGATGTAGAACTAGAGTTTAATGAACAATTTTTCTTTGGCCTAGCATTTTTACCTCTGGTTTGGATTGTTTTTTATGTTCTTCTAGGGATTTATAGAAATCCATACAGAAAATCGAGACTTAAAGAATTTGGACAAACTGCTTTACAGGGACTAATTGGAGTATTTATTATCTTTTTTGCTCTTTTACTAGACGATGAAGTTGCAAATTACAACAGCTATTACCTATCACTAATTTCGCTGTTTATTCTCCATTTCTTCTTTACGGCTTTATTTCGTTTAACAATTACAACTAGAACTGCTAGAAAAATACATAAACGAGAAATAGGGTTTAAAACGCTAATTATTGGCAGTAACGAAAAGGCTCTGGAGCTATTTAAAGAACTAGAATCTCAACCTATTTCCAGTGGATTTGAAGTTATGGGCTTTGTTCATATTAATGGTGGAGATGGACACCTCATGAAGAAACACCTTAATCATTTAGGCCACGTTAAAGATGTCGTTAAAATAATCGACAATAATAAAATTGAAGAGGTAATAATAGCAATAGAGACTTCTGAACACGACAGCATTAGAGCTATAATCAATGAAATTCAGGGCAGAGAAATATACATTAAAATTATTCCCGACATCTACGATATATTATCGGGGTCGGTAAAAATGACATCTATTTTTGGAGTAACTCTTATTGACATAACCAAAGAAATTATGCCTCAGTGGCAATATTCTTTGAAGAGAATTATCGACATATTCGTTTCAGCAATTGTACTTACGTTTGGTTTTCCCTTTTTTCTCGCAGTAAGCATAATTATTAAAATAACATCAAAAGGTTCTATTTTCTACAGCCATGAAAGAATTGGTAAAAACGGCACTCCGTTTATGATTCATAAATTTCGATCAATGATTGAGGGTGCTGAACAAGGAATACCTTTACTGTCGTCAGAAGGAGATTCTCGTATTACTCCTTTTGGACTTTTCATGAGAAAAACTCGTATCGATGAGTTTCCGCAATTTTATAACGTTTTAATTGGCGAAATGTCGATCGTTGGGCCAAGACCAGAAAGGGAATATTTTATAGAGAAAATAAAGGAAATAGCCCCTCATTATGCTCATTTAAACAAAATAAAACCTGGAATAACTTCCTGGGGACAAGTTAAGTTTGGATATGCCGAAAATATACAAGAAATGGTTGAGCGCTTAAAATATGACCTACTTTATGTCGAGAACCGTTCACTGTTTTTAGATTTCAAAATCATCATATATACTGTTTTAATCGTTTTACAAGGAAGAGGTAAATAATTACATTTGCGCTTTCTAATTTTTAAATCAACTATCATGAATAAAATAGCTGTAATTGGAGCAGGAACAATGGGAAACGGGATAGCTCACGTTTTCGCCCAAACAGGGTATTCTGTAAATTTAATCGACATTTCTCAAGATTCTCTTGACCAAGCGCTGGCAACTATCGCAAAAAACCTTGACAGACAAATAAAGAAAGAAAAAATTACTGAAGCTGACAAAGCTTCAACACTTGCAAATATTGTAAAGCATACAGATATTGCAAGTGGTATTTCTGATAGAGAATTAATAGTTGAAGCGGCAACAGAGAATATTGATTTGAAACTAAAAATCTTCAAACAAATGGATGAAGGTTCGCCAGCCAACGCCATTTTAGCTACCAATACTTCTTCAATTTCGATTACAAAAATTGCTGCCGTTACTTCACGTCCAGACAAAGTAATTGGGATGCACTTCATGAACCCTGTGCCAGTTATGAAGTTAATCGAAGTTATTAGAGGTTACGCCACTTCGAACGAAACCACTGCTGCGGTCATGACCATTTCTCAAGGGTTAGGAAAAGTTCCTGTTGAAGTAAACGATTATCCTGGTTTTGTTGCGAATAGAATCTTAATGCCAATGATTAATGAAGCAATTATTGCGCTTCACGAAGGTGTTGCAGGCGTTGAAGAAATTGACACGGTAATGAAACTAGGAATGGCTCACCCCATGGGACCACTTCAACTTGCTGATTTTATTGGCTTAGATGTTTGCCTATCTATTATGAACGTTTTGTATGATGGATTCGGGAATTCAAAATACGCTCCTTGTCCATTGTTAGTGAATATGGTTACTGCGGGGAAAATGGGAGTTAAATCAGGAGAGGGTTTTTACTCTTGGGGACACGGAACAAAGGATTTAGTTATTGCTGACAACTTTAAGAAATAGATAATTAATTACTCCTAGGCTCCATATGAGGTATTGGAGTAATTCTAACTTTTTCAATGTCCAATTCGGTCAACGAATACTCCCCATTTTCTATTCGTAGAATAATATCTTCGATCATTTCTTGATCTCCATCTGCATCATATCCATCTTTGAGATTATGCCCGAATAATCGAGCAAGAGATTGCCAAAAAAATGCTGAAAAAGCACCTCTGAGCTGCTTTACTAATTCATAGCTAGTATCACCAGTTTCCCTATCTACTAGCGTAAGTAGAATTGTTCCTTGGGTTATTGTTAAGTCAGTCAATTCATCACCAAACTCATCTTGCAAGTCTTGTTCGACTTGCTTTAAAAACTTTTTCTTTTCACGCTCGTTTTTCATTGCATCCATTCTAGATTCATAATCTCTCAACCTTTCACCTGCGAGCTTAGCGTATGGATATACCTTCAAAACATCGCGCTTTAGTTTTGAATATCTCCTTTTTTCCTTTTTGCTTGAAAAAGTTCGTGGTTCATATACGTGGACTGTTCGCAAAGATTGTACTAAAATGGTATCCCCATCAACAATTTCCGCTCTTACAATTTTTGATGAAGTAATGTCTTGCGCTGATAAATTTCCAGCGCATAAAAGTGTGATTGTTATATGTAGAACTTTCTTCATGTAAAAGGGCATTTTCAATAGTTATGCCATATTTATAAAACGTGAAACAGCTCGAAAAGTTGCCTATACCCTGTTCATCTTCCAAGCGGAGCGAACGGTTGAAGATTTTGTAGCAGCATCTTTTACTGAAACATCTTTCTGTTCAATTAAACCGGCAGCTAATAAAACAGCAATTTCTCTACCCTCTTCACTTTCATTTTGAAGAACATCTGGCGTAAAATAATCATCTACAAAATGAGTGTTAAAGTCGCCAGAGACGAAGGATTTGTGTTGAATTGCAAATTTGCAAAAGTCTAACGTTGTTTCAACTCCTGTTATCTGATACTCTTCAATAGCTCTAACCATTCTTCGAATCGCCTCTTCTCTATCTTTTCCGTGTGTAATCAACTTGGAAATCATCGGGTCGTAATAAATCGGAATATCCATTCCTTCTTCAAAACCATCATCAACTCTTACCCCAGTTCCTTGGGGTCTTCGGTAAGTTGTCAAATTCCCTATATCTGGTAAAAAATTATTGGTTGGGTCTTCTGCATACACTCTCACCTCAAGCGAATGTCCATTAATCTTTAAATCGTCTTGAGTAAAACCAAGTTTTTCTCCTCTGGCAACTTTTATTTGCTCTTTAACTAAATCAATACCGGTAATCATTTCCGTTACGGGATGCTCAACTTGCAGTCGTGTATTCATTTCTAAGAAATAAAATGAGCCTTTTTCGTACAAAAACTCAACTGTTCCTGCGCCATAATAGTCGCAAGCTTTTGCAACATTAACAGCACATTCTCCCATTTCCTTCCTCAATTCTGGAGTTAAAACAGCAGAGGGAGCTTCTTCGATCACCTTTTGATGTCGTCTTTGAATCGAGCATTCTCGTTCAAAAAGATAAACAATGTTCCCATGTTGATCTGCCATAATCTGAATTTCGATATGACGAGGAGAACCGACATAACGCTCGATAAAAACGGACCCATCTCCAAACGCAGAAGTAGCTTCGCTTACCGCCAAATTCATTTGTTCCACAAATTCATCAGGGTTTTCAACAACTCGCATACCTTTTCCACCACCACCAGCAGAAGCTTTAATTAATATAGGAAATCCTATTTCCGCTGCCGTTACTTTTGCTTCTTCAATATCTACAATTGCGTGGTCTGTACCCGGAACCATAGGAATATTATACTTTTTTACAGCCGCCTTTGCCGCTAGCTTGCTACCCATTACCTCCATTGCTTCAGGAGAAGGACCAATAAAAGCAATACCAGCTTCTGTAACTTTCCTCGTAAAATCAGCATTCTCAGATAAAAAGCCATATCCGGGATGTATTCCATTAACATTTAAATCTTTGCAGACATCTATAATTTTGTCTCCTAACAAATAAGACTGATTAGATGGAGGTGGACCAACGCAAACGGCCTCATCGGCATATTTTACAAATGGCGCGTTTCTATCCGCTGTAGAATAAATCGCCACAGTAGATATTCCCATTTCTTTGCATGAACGCATTACTCGTAATGCTATTTCTCCCCTATTTGCTATCAGAATCTTTTTCATCTTACTAAGTTATTTGGCTAAAATAAAAAAAGCCCCACGATAAATCGTGAGGCTCTAATAATAAATTTCAAATTACTACTCTTGAACAACAATTCTTTGCTGCTTCAACACCTCTTCTCCTTGAATAAGCGTACAGAAATAGACTCCGTTAACTAGTTCAGTTATGTCTAGAACATTTTGCTCATTCGCTTTAATTGATGTATTCAAGTGCTGTTTTCCTGTTACATCGTAAATCGAAACAATAATTGGCTCGTCACTTATGATACCTCCAGTAGCAGAAATATTCAATTTATTCGATGCTGGATTTGGGAACAATAAAACCTCTAAATCTTCAGAAATACCTCCCGATATTACTTCATTTTCATACTCAAAATCTTCATATCTCTTTGGTGAAATTGGCGCTGAATACCTAGCCGAAACAATCGGTTTCTCTTCTATTAACTCTACGTACTCATTAACTTCTAAGCAATTCAGCATAGCTCGGGCACATACTTTAGACACAGAATAACTACTCTCATTTGCTTTATCATCAAAGTAAGAATATTTCACTGGATCAGATATCACACTATGATATCCTTCCACATCTTGTTGCATTGTATTAATAACTGTGTACATATCTCTTGTTACAGTATTTTGCAATGAATCTAACCTGCTTTGTGCCATAGTATTCTCCTTGTTCATCAAGTATAACTGAGACATCATCAAGTTCTCTTTCGTCTCCTCTTGTTCTAAATATGTAATAGCCTCTTTTACTTTGCCTTCTTTCGCTTCATCGAATAAACTAATTCGCACAATATTTGCATTTAACCTTCTAATCTCTGCTTCATAATAACCAATTTCTAATTGAGTTTGCTTAGCATCATTTAGCTTTCGGGTTTCTTCTTCGGCTAGCTCAGGATTATTTCGATTGATGTAATCGATCAGCAACACATAATACATTTGGCCCCAACTGTAACTACTTGAAAACTCCCAAAATTTTGAAAGTACTTCATCGCTCAATGGCGTGTTTTGCACAAGTGTATTAACAACTAACCAATTAGGAACATCTCCAGTTTCCTCAATTAAACTAATAAGTACCTCATCAAACAATTGTGATTCTGCCTTGAGCAACTTATATAGTGATTGAGGCGAATAATTATTGTGGTGTTCTATTAAGGATAAATGTTCTTTTGTAGATAGTGGCATTGTTGGCAGAACAACGTCTCTAATATCTTTCTGATTGTAATTAATAGAACTAGATAAATAAGCTAACATTACATCTTGAGAAAGAGGAGCATTTACCACCAACACATCGTTAATATGCTGTCTATTCATAGTGGCCGATTCTATCATCGCTACTAATACCTGATCTGTAACATACGGAGAAGCCGCTAGTAACGCTTGCTTTTTTGTGGCAGAGCTACCACTACCCGCCACTGTAGCAAGTAATACCTTAATGTTACCGCCATCCAAAAGTTGTTTGCCCCCTGAAATTAAACTTTTATGACCACCTATCACTACTGATATTACCCCAATAGTAATGTTTGGAGTTTGCCTGTTTGGGCAAGAAGTTGAGTAATTAAATGTCTGATTTACTGGAGATAATGTAGTATTAGGATTTGCAACACCTGGTCCACCATTATAATTGTTCACTCTTGGTTCTATATTACCATTGCCATTTTCATCGTAATGGTAGGTAATCAAGGACCCTAAAGATGGAGAATTCCATATATCATGCTCTGGAGAAGTAGAATACGAAAACAGATTGTTGGCAGGCGAAGTAGCATTTGTAGCTGTGCCTTGCCAAGTTCCTATTGCACCAGAAGTAATTAATATATCATGCTCATATATGGTGTTAAATGTGTTACATCTAATTACCAACCCATCATAAACCGCATTACCGCTCGAATTCTGGTTCATGGCTTGGATGCCCTTATCAAATCCAGTAAAGCTATTTCGGTAAATTTCGTTTGCTTGAACTCCAGAATTATTTACCAACAACCCAAATCCGGCACCGTTGCTCACAAAATTATTATTCTCAATTTCGTATTGGTCGCAGTTATTTAAGTACATACCATAAGGTGCAATACTCAAATCTTGATTACCTCCTTGGCTCGGGTTACCTGGCACATTAATTACTTGATTTTTAACAACTCTAGTCAGTTCAACATTGTTAAAGTACATCGAGCGATATACATTATTAAAAACACAATTATTTATACTTTGCGCAAAGGTTCTTATTGTATTGTTTACATAAACACCTCTATATAAATCTTTAAAAAGACTTTTATTTGTGCTTTGACATGAAAAACTTAACGTTTGACACTCGGGCGTTACGCTAAATTTACTATCGTAAGAGGCAATACCGTAACCTCTTGTGGCACCATGCATCGGTAAGTTTGTAAACGACCTATCATTTCTAAAAGAGCAACCTTTAAACTTTATACCATATACCCCTTGTAATCTTGCTCTTGTTGTATATAACTGAGTTGGATCTAACAATGGTGCATCCGTATAAAAATCGCAATCTGTAAAAAAGGATAAATCATTATAAATAGTGTTACCAAATTGCACATCAAGATTAGTATAATCCATAAAAACTGTACCAAATTTGCAATTTTTAAGTTGACAGTCTTCCAACTGAATAACACCACCGTTATAGGCTGAACTAAGTGTACCAATACCTTTGCTAAAGCTACTTTGTATCGAATTTGACACGCCTTTGTAGGCATGTTCTATAATGCTATTATTAGCAATAAAATATCCTGTTTGTGAAGTTGCTTGCAATGATGAAGCTTTGCCTCCTACTTCAATACCACTCCACATAACATCATCTGCACAGCGAGTATCTACCGTAAACAAAGAATTATTGGCAGTCAATTGACCTCCTCTTTCTATAATTAACCTTGCTTCTTCAGCGAAAAACACATCAACATTATTGAAGGTAACATTTGCTCCATTTTTTATTACCAGTTGGTCTTGCACATACAATGTTTGATTAGAAATGGTTTGAGAGCTGCTAATATTCTGGGTTGAATCGGTTGTAGAATAATCGAAGTAACTATACTTAGCACAACACGTTGGGGTAGCGTAAAAATGTTCAGTATAATCCATTCCATCTATTTGATCAGGAAGTGTATATGTATAAACAGGTGTACTAACTCCTGGAACAACACCTGAAAAGACAGAAGTATTATTAACGCTAATTGCTGTGTTTATCCATGAGCTATTTTGTGGATTGTTCGGGTCGCTTAATGCCGCCAATCTGTTCTGGGCTGGAAAATATAGAGCCCCATCAGCAGATAATTCAATTTGCGAATGAGAAAAATCACTCGCCTGTGCTGAACTTACATTAGAATTAACCGCATGTAATTCTTGTGGCGTACTTCCTCCGGAACCGATCGTGTAATAATCTATAGCCGATGGATGACTTGCGGTACTTTTATGCGTAATGTACAAAAACTGACCATTAGGTGAAAACTCCAACCCAGTAACGTAAGGAATTTCAGAACCATTGACACCTACGGGTTTTGAATACTCATGATATTCATTTGTGCCTGCTATTGGTTGCCCTGTTATTGGATTGATTTCTAATATTAAGATACCACAGTAATAATTGTCGGTTATATTTGCGCCTCCATATTCATAAGTCATTGCTAGTTGATAGTGCAAGTTTCCTCCGGCATCTACAAATTCATGCAACTCCATTTCTGAGCGAGTAGTTTGTGTATTCAATGGTGATACTGCAAAAGTAGTTGTATAATCATTAATTGTAAAATATGATAAATAAGACATTCCGGAAGCATCCAAAACGTATGAAGCAACTCCCCTATTTGCCGCAACAAATATCATTCTTGTGTTATTTACATCGCGTAATTGGCTAACCCCATATTGCACATGACCTGCATGTGGGTTTGTGAAGTTTGGAAATCTGCTGGCGCATTTTGATAACGGTTGTCCGTTTGTATTATGTACATAATTTGGATTTGTAGAGGTGAAATTTACCTCAGGAGTAATTAACACATATTCTGGGTAACCGTTGAAATAACCGTTGGTAATTGCACCTGCGTTTGCAAAACTTGAAGTTAATACGTAGTACGCTCCGCAATCACCTGGATCCGGCACTAATGCAATTTCAGAACCTCCCCTTAGCACCTGGCCTGCTCCTTGACTAGGGCAACTTTCAGGAATTAAAAAACGAACAAAAACACCATCTTTATCGTAAACCACATCATCAATAACGGTAAACAAAACATTGCCCTGAGCATCTTGCATGGCGTTATGGTTATTTTGTGCAACTTGGGCATTGTAATCAATACCTGAAGGTAATCCTGTTAAAAAATCACCTGGGTAAGGACCAATTGGTAAAGGTTGAACCCCGGTAACATCGTAATAATTAGGTGGCAAACTCCAAATATTATTTTGGGCTTGGATGAGCAATGATAGAATGAGTAAATGGGTGAAGGTAAGAATGAGCTTTTTCATAATTTTGATTGTTAATGTTTGAGCAAATCTATTGGTTGTTTTTCTAGTTATTTATAATAATGATTAAACGGTAGTGTTCATTTCTTATACGGATTGTGATTTCTGCAATAGGTTGATATACAAGTTTAAACGGTTAATTATTGCACACATAATAGTGTTATTTACAGTAAATTTGATTTTACAAAATTAATTAAATATCAATATAAAGTGTACATCTTTAATGTGTACGTTTGTAATGTGTACGTTTGTAATGTGTAATTATAAAACTCTCTTTTTCGGAACTTGCACCAATTTACTGGTAAAGAATGAAGACCGAAAAAGAGATATTAATAGAAATAGGTTTACGGCTTAAGATGTTAAGAATAAAAGGTGGATTTACCAGTTATGAACATTTTGCAATAGAGCATGAATTATCTCGCATGCACTATTGGAAAATAGAGAAAGGGTTAGCAAATATTACTATCCGTACCTTAACAAATCTATTACACATACACAACTACACTATTGAAGATTTTTTTGCTTTATCTATTACAGAGTAATTCAAATCATGCATAATGTTAAGAAAATATGTTTTGCAATAACTGCGATATTCTTCACAAGTTTTTGTTTTGGTCAACAGTTATTCTACAGTACAATTGTTAATGGAGGTGTTACTGCTAATGGGATAGCTCCTGGTTCAGCTGCTAGAAGTATTGATTTTCCTGTACTAATACCTACTGGAAGTGCAATTGAAAAGGCTTTTTTGTTTGCAGTAAGGGATAGCACCGCTCCCGATGTTGAAATTACTTTAAATGGGGTAGCTTATACATTTTCTATTGATGATAATGTGATATCCAATACTTTTAATTCATTCACAGGTTCAACAGGGTTTTCATTAAGAAATTCAGCAATTCATGCCATAGATATTACAAATGACATTAGTCCAAGCACTAACAGCTACAACATAACTACTCCAGAACAAAGTGATTTATATAGAAATTACCCTATCTTTTATTTATATATCGTGTACAAAAATCAATCGCTAAATAAAATAAGTTGTAATTTCTATATTAATACTCAAGATGTAGCCACGGTTACTAATTATTTGTTAGAATTACCATCTCCAATAGACAACTCAGAACCAGTTTGTTTTGGAACTGTTGTAAGTATATTCTGTAGTAAAAATATTGATGGCTCATACATTACCATAAATAATGACAGCATAGGTTTGTTGGGAGGACCGGACTCCAATAGTGGAACACAATGTTATGGTCCTTTTGCTAATTTTTCTCATAGTAATAATACTATCACAGGCTTAGATGATGATACATCAGACAACTATGTCGACGGTTCAGATGCTCTGGCCAATATTCAGAATAACGTAAGCGATGGTGACACCTACACTGATATAAAATATAGTTATCATTCACCCACAATGGCAGGTAAACTAACCAATCCCATAAAAGCTATTATGCTCTCATATTCTACCCCATGCGATACGTTTAACACCTCGGCTATAGAAATAACCGATACTATATGTGCCGGCGATAGTGTACAGTTGTGGGCAACGGGCGGCGCAACTTATAAGTGGTGGGGAGCTTTTGGGGGCATTAGCGATACGTTAAGTGATATGCCAATGGCAGTACCCGAACAAACGAGTACCTATATTGTGCA
>JABHTA010000145.1 GCA_018669945.1 Flavobacteriales bacterium | reverse complement strand
GGATTCGTTGTATGCGCATAAACCTGACCCAAACCGCCACAAGCGAGCATAGTTATCTTTGATAAGATTGGTTCAATCGCCCCTGATTTAACATCCAGAATATAAGCCCCGTAGCACGTTCTTTTATCAGGCACTAGCTCCATGCGTAAGTGATGTTCGGTGATTAAATCAATCGCGAAATGATGATCTAGTATACTGATATTTCTGGTCTTCCCTATTTGAATTAATAATTTCTGTTCAATTTCTAAACCAGTAACGTCTTTGTGGTGAACAATTCTATTCTTCCCATGCCCCCCTTCTTTCCCTAAATCAAGCTCTCCTGCATGAGTTATATCAAAACTTGCACCCCATTCAACTAATTCCTTTAAACGTTCGGGAGCTTCTTCGACAACCATTCTCACAATTGATTCATCACAAATACCTGCTCCTGCAGTTAAGGTGTCTTGAACATGACTTTCGAAAGAGTCAGATTCATCTACTACTACAGCTATTCCTCCTTGGGCGTACTTAGTATTTGATTCACTTCTATCAACTTTCGTAGCAACAGTAACTCTTAACGAAGAATCGTTTTGTGCAACTTTTAGTGCAAACGAAAGGCCTGCAGCTCCAGAACCAATTACTAAAATATCCGTTTTAATCACTCAGAACTCTATTGGAAATATCAAGCATTCTTTCAATTGGTAATAATGCTCTTTCTTGAATACTTTTATCTACCGCCACAGCAGGCGTTTCATATTTCATACACAAATACAATTTCTCTAAAGTATTTAAGCGCATATACCCGCACTCGCTACAAGCACATGTATTATTCTCTTTTGATGGGGCCGCAATGAATTTCTTGTGAGGAACCTTTTTCTGCATTTCATGCAAAATTCCCACTTCTGTTGCTACAATAAATTCCTCTGTACTGTCTATTTGAACAAAGTCTATCATGCCAGCAGTTGAGCCGATGTAATTAGCCGCATTTAATATGTGCCCTTCGGATTCTGGATGCGCAATAATTTTCGAATTCGGATGTTCATTATAAAGACTGATTAGTTTCTCTATCGAAAAGGCTTCGTGTACCATGCACGCTCCGTCCCAGAGAAGCATGTCACGGCCAGTTTGTGAGATAATATACTTACCTAAATTCTTATCTGGGGCAAATATGATTGGCTTATCCTTCGGGATAGACTCGATAATTTTTATTGCATTAGATGAAGTACAAACGATGTCGCTTAATGCCTTTATTTCAGCTGAACAATTAATATAAGTCACTACAAGATGCTCCGGATTTGATTTCACAAAAGTGCTAAATGAACTAGGAGGACATGAATCAGCAAGAGAACAACCTGCCTTCAAATCAGGTAGTAATACCTTTTTATTTGGATTCAAGATTTTAGCCGTTTCCGCCATAAAATGAACCCCTGCAAAAACGATTACATCGGCATCGGTATTTGCTGCTTTTTGAGATAACCCAAGGCTATCGCCAACATAATCTGCAACGTCCTGAATTATTGCCTCCTGATAATAATGCGCAAGAATTACTGCATTCTTATCCTGTCGAAGTTTGTTAATTTCATCTTCCAAATTAAGTTCTGGAGAGATATAAATATCTAAAAACCCTCTTTTTTGAACACTTTCGGCTTCTGTTGCCCCTATTTCTAACATAATTCTATCTACAATTAATTACAAAGGTAATTAATGCCTATGTAATCCTCCATTCTTATAATAATTATCCAAATTAGATCTTCGTATAGATGAGTATATAGGATTCATGATTATAAAAAGATGATACGCCAATTTTAATAAATTATTGATTCAGAATGGATTGAATTTTATTAATCTAGTTGCGTTAAGCTATCACTACTTTATTTCAACGACCATAAATCTAGTTAAACTTTTGAATAACAAATGCTTATATATTTCTATAAATGACTTAAATTTACTAACTTCATCACCGAAACCAATATTAAAAAGCTATGAGCACACTGTCAGCAGTACGTATTGTAGAAAAAGAACATATAGGCGATTTAGAATTTCCTCCCTCAGATGTTCTTGAATCTAAAGAAAAAAGAATTTTTCGTCTAAAAAATCTTCACTCCGCATGTGAGTATGGAAACATCGCTCGACACAAAGTTGAAATACTGTTTGAAGACATTGGAGGAAAGAAGAAAGTCGAGACAACTCTATGGGAAGTTTCAGAAAAGTTTATCTTTCTTAAACACAATATTACTATTCCGGTAAATCGTATTTGGAGCGTTAAGTTTTAATCCACCTTAACAAAGATTTCAGCTTTTTTTTGTGAGTTTAGTGGTTTTAATTTCGGGCCTTTTCTTTTGTATTTATACTCTGCTATTGGTTTCTTTTCAATTCTTGCACACCCTTGGTAATCAAACTCCAACTTTTCAACTTCTCCTATATCGTAACCCGTAAAATAAAGTGTGAGAACTCCCTTATATTCTTTCCAATAACCAATTCTATCATAAACCTTTCCATATTTATTTTTTCCTTGAATAAAAATTAACCGATAAGTGTTATCATCACTAAGTTGGAGGCGATACGTTTGAGACTCATTCAAATATTCACCCCATTTACCTGCCCACAATGACGTAGTTATCGAAAGTAAAATTGTTATTAGAAAAAAATGAATACATCGCATAAGGGTAATTTAATAGTATTAACGAAAAAAGAGAATATATGGTTGGGGAGAGAATTTGATACTTATTAACAGTCAATTTTTTATAATATATATATTCGTTGGCGAAGATAAAAATATGAACACAACGCTAAACAATGTCAATTTTGAAAATAAGGTTAAAACAACTCTTGCAAATAAAATTGTTATTAAAGAAATTAAAACACTTCTTTTTGCATCTCGATTTCCAAAATTAAGAAACTTCATCGATTAAATTTTGAGCAAATTTAATTCAAAAATATGGGTATTTGTTATCCTCCTCATTACTGGGTTAGTATATTTAAACAGCTTAAACAATGAGCTTCTTTCAGGAATGGATGACGACATGTACATCCTTGATAATTCTCTTTTAAAGTCCTTCGACCTTCGTGCACACTTTTCTGAGTATATTGCGGGCAATTATCATCCATTAACTACTCTGTCTTATTCAATTGAGTACTTCTTTTTTGGGATAAACAAAACTGCTTTTCATACCACAAACTTACTTTTACATCTGTTAAATACATTTCTAGTGTTTTTGTTCGTTTCTGCTCTCTTAAAAAACGAAATGGTTGCTGTTATTTCTGCAGGGATTTTTGCTCTGCATCCGATGCATGTAGAATCGGTTTCTTGGATCTCGGAACGAAAAGATCAGCTTTATACCCTTTTCTATCTTACGTCTTTAATTCAGTATCTCAAATATAAGTCCCTTTCAAAAATGAAAAACCTTTTGTTATGTGGTGGTTCATTCATTCTCTCGTTACTCTCCAAATCAATGGCAGTAACACTTCCGCTCATGCTTTTTGCTATAGACTTTTACCAAAAAAGCCATCTTACATCGAGAATCTTTCTATCCAAAATTCCATTTTTTGGTCTTTCTGTTTTATTTGGAATAATCGCATTAAAATCACAAGCCACAGGCAATACCTTTTATGAACTCCATTTAAACTATTCCATTTTTGAACGAGCTAGTATGCTGTGCTATTCTATAGTTTTTTATATGTTCAAATTTTTAACCCCTGTCAATCTATCTGTCTACCATTTTTATCCTCATGAAGTTGGATTACTACCGAAAATCTGCCCATTAATTATCGCTGTTGCAAGCTGGCAACTATGGAAAATCAGAAAATCAGACCTTGGAAAAATTACTCTCTTAGGATTTGTGATTTTCATTATTTCTTTACTCCCCGTTCTTCAATTAATTCCTGTTGGCAGAGCGTTCGCTTCTGAGCGATATACTTATGTCGCTTATATTGGCTTAGCTCTTCCAGTGGCGTTTTTCCTCAACACTTGGTTAAATCATCCAAAATTTAACCTAATATCGATATCGGTTATTATGATAATAACCATTGCCTTTTCTTATCTTTCATTTGAAAGAAATGAGGTTTGGAAATCTAGCGAAGTGCTGTTTACCGATCTCATTTCAAAATATCCTGAAAATGGATTTGGATACTATTCGAGAGGAGTAGTTTATGACCATACTAACCGATTAGACTTAGCCTTAAAAGATTACGACAGCTCGATACTTTACAATCCTAATTTTCATAAAAGCTTCAATAACCGAGCAGTTGTAAGAGGCAAAAAGGGCAATCTAAAAGGGGCTTTGCACGACTGCAATAAATCAATAATGATAAAGCCTGGATTTGCAAGCGCATATAACAATCGTGGAAATGCAAAAAGTGGATTGGGAGATCTAGAAGGTGCCATCAAAGACTGCAGCACGGCAATAAAAATAGACCCCACATTTACTGGGGCTTATAACAATCGTGGTAGCGCTTATTTATCACTATCAAAATTTGACAAGTCTTTGTCTGATTTTCAAATGCTCAACAAATTAACTCCAAATTCGCCAGAAGTCTTGCAAGGAATCGCTGCGTCATACCAAGGATTGAAAACCTATGAGAAGTCGATTGAATACTTTACTAAATCACTTGTTGCTCAGCCCAACAACTATATCGCATTTTTTGGTCGAGCTGCCTCTAATTTTTATATAGAAAATTACGAAAATGCAATCAAAGATTACGATTCCGCTTTAGCACTTAATCCTAATTATACGGATGCGTATGTAAACCGTGGAATGTCGTATTTTAAGTTAAACAAAATGAATGAAGCCTGCGAGAGCTGGATAATGGGAAAAAAGCGAGGGGCAGAAAACGTTGACTCTTTTATCAAAAGTTATTGTAAGTGATTTATACCATTAAGATTCTTTGTTTTACGTCACAAAAAAGTCTGATCGACTACATCAAACTTTTAAATGACAATTTTCTTTTGTGATTCAAGACTGCGGTTTCCTGTCATCTACTTCAGCCGCCTTGGATGCTTCAAACATTTTTATAACTACTTTCTCGGTATACTTGTAATCGCCTTCTACATCTTTGAACTCATAATCAATCCCATTAATATTTTTAACCGCATAAAAATGATTTATCGGTTTAAAATACTCATCGTCTTTAACTCCTTGAGAATAAACTATACCCTCGGCTTCTTCAACAAGTATCTTAGAGTCAGTAAATAACAAATCTGCTTGGATGTCACTTTTCTTTAACTCCAAATCTCCACCTTCTGCAATTGAAATTTGATAGTTTTTTCCCGACCTAATATCTACTTGACCCCAATCACGTTGGATAATCTCTAAATGGGCACTTAATGTATCTGGAACGGTTACCCATAATGGTAAACCATATTCTAACAAGCTAACCATTATCATCCCTTTTAAGGCTTCGTTTTTTGGTTCTTCACCATCAACAACAATTTCTCCGTTGTCTTGACCTCTTTCACTATTACAGCTAGTTACACAGCATAATGAAGCAATGGCTAACATAAATAAAAATCGTTTCATGTTTAATTTTTTAATATTTCAGCAAAAATAGGATTTGCTTCAATACAAACAATGAAGCTATTTGTTATGTTTACAACCTAAAGATGTTAATAAAATACGGTTATTGAACTATTCACTGTAAAACTCCCTATTTTAAATACATAGAAGTAAACCCCCTCCGAAACTAAATCACCGGATTTATCTCTACCGTCCCAAAATTTAACATCAGTAGTAGATTCGAACACTTGCACACCCCATCGGTTAAATATTTTAAGCTCTGTACATTCCATCATTTCATCGTTTACCTCAACAGTAAACAAGTCATTAATACCATCACCATTTGGTGAGAACGCCTCTATGCTATTAATGTTAACATAATCGGAAAAGTCATCAAGCGTATAATTATAGATTGAAGTGTCACCGCAGTTCTCATTTTCGACCATCAATGTAATCTCAAGTGTTTCCTCGTAGCTTCCTGTATGCTCGGGGCTATCTTCTGTCGATGCAAATCCTTCTCCAAAATCCCAGAAATATTCGCTTCCATTTTCGCTGGTGTTGGTAAAATGTATAGTAACTTCTTCGCACAAAGGAGTGTACTCAATACTAAAGCTAGCTTCTGGTGCATCGTCAACCTGGACTTCTACTGTGCCAAACTCAACACATCCATTACCATCTGTAACAGTAACTGTGTATATAGTTATTACAAGCGGAGAAGCGTTTACAGTATCTGTGCTAGATGAAATCAATTCTTCAGTTGGCGACCAGTTATAACTATATGGACTAATTCCAGAAATAGTTCCTGCAAATAAGTCTACCGATTGCCTTTCGCAGATTACTGTATCAGAAATAGTATAAATTGAAAATATGTTAACCGTTGTTGAATCATAATAGACACATCCATTTGTATCAGTAACCATAACTACATATGAAGTTGTATGAGAAGGATTTGCCGTTGGATTGGAAATAATAGAATCGCTAACATCTGCGGATGGTGACCATAAATAATCAGCACCCAATGGACCTGTTGGATTTCCCCCTAAGTTCACCAAGTCGGTTTTACAAGAAATGGTGTCCAAGCCAGCGTCAACTATAGGTAATGGGTTTACCGTTACCATGACTGAATCGTAGTTTACACAAAAATTACTGTCCGTACCTTCAACGATGTATTCAACAGTATCGGATGGCCACACCAAGACAGTGTCATTAATTAGGGAGCTAATACTGTCTATAGGGAGCCATGAATACATCTCTGCGCCAGAGGCTATCAGCTGAACAGAGTCATACAAACAAATTTGTACATCAAGCCCTGCAATAATAATAGGCAATGGATTTACCGTTACGATTACCGAATCGTAACTTACACAATTATTGCTATCAGCAACTTCAACGTAATAAGTAATTGTATCGTTTGGAGAAACCACAATTGTGTCATTTGATGCCAAGCTAACTGTATCTGTCGAATTCCAAATATAACTTTCCCCACCAGCAGCGATTAATGTAGTTACGTCTCCTACACAAATTTGGTGAGCGATCCCTACATCAATAACAGGAAAAGGATTTACCGTTACAACTAGAGAGTCTGAACCAATACATCCATTACTATCAGCCACAATAACATAATAAACTGATGTGTCTGTTGGATATGCCCAAACTGTATCGTTTTTTGTGTTAGACAAGCTATCAGAAGGACTCCAAGTATAGTCTGCTCCTCCAGTCGCTATTAGTTGAATTGAGTCTTCAATGCAAATTTGAACATTCGGACCAGCATATACAGTTGGAAGTGAATTCACAATTACATCAACTGCATCAACATTCACGCAACCAAAAATATCGGTACCCTGAACAAAGTATGTGGAAGTATCTGTTGGCCAAACCTGGACGCTATCATTATTTACGTTTGAAATACTATCTAATGGAGACCATACATAAGTTTCAGCTCCCGTTGCAATTAACTCAATTGTATCGTTAATACAAACTTGTACATTTGAACCTACTTCGACTGGGGGCAAATGATGAACTACAACCAAAACAGTATCTGTACCATTACAGACATGATTAAGTGTGTTAACCCAATACGTAATCGTATCAGATGGGCTAACCATAGGATTAGCAATAGTTGAATCACTTAGTCCATTTATTGTATTCCAACTATAATGCGTTCCATTAGGAGAAGTAGGGTTCCCTCCAACCATAATAGAATCGAAAACGCAAACAGAAGTGTCTGGCCCTGCATCTGTTGGCACAACTGGATTAACATCAACGATTACAGAATCGGTAGAAATGCAACCATTGGTGTCGGTCACAACAACTATATATTCTGTAGTGTCCGAAGGCCAAATCAATGTCGAATCGTTATTTGGAGACCCTGAGCTAATCGTTGGAGACCAACTATAAATATCACCCCCTGTTGCTACAAGTAATAGCGTATCAGTCGGACACATGTATAAGTCAGCTCCTAAATCGAGCACCGGCATTGGGTTTACAATTACGGCAACAGTATCTGCCAATTCGCAGCCGTTTGTATCAGATACTAAAACAATATAAGTCGTGGTGTCAATAACCCAAGAGTAAACCGTATCGTTAGTTGTTGTACTCAAACTATCTGAAGGTGACCATGAATAGAAATCAGTTCCTGTTACCGTCAACTCCGCTGTATCGCCTATACAAATTTGAATGTCAGCACCTGCATTTGTTATTGGTAAAGGATTTACTGTTATCAACACTGAATCAACATTTACGCAGCCATTACTATCCGTCACTTCTACATAATACATGGTGGTATCTGTTGGATGCGCAAAGGTGTTTGCCGTTGTGGGTGTCAATAAT
>JABHTA010000122.1 GCA_018669945.1 Flavobacteriales bacterium | reverse complement strand
CTGGCTTAAAATTTCTGACAATCCGAACATTGATGAAACTGAACCAGAAATTTTATACACTTCAGTGCACCATGCAAGAGAGCCAGCATCACTTTCTCAAGTCATTATGTATATGTACTATTTGCTAGAAAACTATGGAATAATTGACGAGGTAACTAATATCGTAGATAATACTGAGCTCTATTTTATTCCGATGATTAACCCAGATGGGTACATTCACAACTTTACCACAAACCCAAATGGTGGTGGCATGTGGCGAAAGAACCGAAGAAATAATGGTGGTGGGGAATACGGTGTTGATCTCAATCGAAACTATGGTCATTTTTGGGGTTTAGACGATAATGGGTCTTCACCGAGCACAAGCAGTCAAACATATAGAGGTCCATCAGCGTTCTCCGAACCAGAAATTCAAGCAGTCAAGTTTTTTAGCGAAGAACATGATTTTTTAATGGTATTAAATTATCACACATATGGGAACCTATTAATCTATCCCTGGGGTTATGCTCAATCTCTTTACACACCAGACTCTGCATTATTTGTAGAATATGCAAAGGTTATGACCGAGCAAAACAACTATACCTATGGAACGGGTGACCAGACTGTAGGTTATATTGTTAATGGTGATTCTGACGACTGGCAATATGGCGAACAAACAACAAAAGGCAAGGCGCTTTCATTTACACCTGAAGCAGGAGATAATGATGATGGATTTTGGCCAACATCAAGTAGGATAATTCCTATTAGTAAATCGAACTTAAGACAGAACCTGAATTACGCGCACCTCGCCGGAAAATATGCTAGAGTTGAAGATAGATCACCTACAACTCTTTCAAACATTACTTCTTATATTGACTTTGAAATTAAACGCTTAGGTCTTGATTCTCCAGCAACATTTACAGTTAATCTTGTTCCGATAAGCGCACAAATTGCAAGTGTTGGCGGCTCCGTTATTTTTTCTGCTATGTCATTGCTTGAAACCAAAATAGATTCAATTTCTGTTGAATTGAATGCGGGGGTAAATGATGGTGATCAAATCAAGTTTTTGCTGAACATTGACAATGGTTCTTTTATTGTTTCTGATACCATTACAAAAACCTATGGAACTGGAATTACTGTATTTACTGATAATGCCAATAGTATAGCTAATTGGACTAGTTCAGGAAATTGGGGGCTAACAACTGAAGATTATCATTCGGCGCCAAGTTCTTTTACCGACTCCCCCGGTGGAGACCATGGCAATAATATAACGAGTAGTCTTATTCTGAATGATACAATTGATTTAACCAATGCGCTTTCTGCCAATTTAAATTTTTGGGCTCGTTGGGAGCTAGAAACAGGTTACGATTACGTTCAAGTTCAGGCTTCGAATGACTTTGGCGCAAACTGGATTCCATTATGTGGTCAATATACAAAGCTTGGAAATTCTAGCCAAGATGAGGGGAACCCAGTATTTAATGGATTCCAGTTTGAATGGGTATTAGAGGAAATGGATTTATCCGACTTTTTAGGGGAAGAAATATTACTTCGTGTACGCTTTAAAAGCGATAATTTCACAACAGAAGATGGATTCTATTTTGATGATGTAGAGCTTAACATAATTGAAGGTGAAAATTCTGAAAACCCTATTTCTGAAATTGAAATAAACAAAAACATCGATGTATTTCCCAATCCCAGCAATGGAAACTTTACAGTTTCTTTTAATGGCACAGCTAATGAACATTTTGACCTTTCTATTGTCGATATTCTTGGCAAACAAATTGGCGAAGCAAACCACATAAGAGGGGGTTCATCAACCAATATTCAGTTACACAAAGATAAAGGCGTATATTTTATTGTTGTTAAAAATGCCAAAAATATTGTTGTTGGCAAGCAGAGAATTGTTTTAGAATAGAAAAATTGTTCGCAACTAAACTATTGTTCAAAATAGTTCCTTCTATTAGGCAAATCATGTAATCACTAATCCCGATCTAAAAATATCGTTAACCTCAAGAATTTATCCTCAACCTATTTAATTCATTTAATGTATCAAAAATCAAAAAAGATTTTTATTCAAAATTCTCTATTTTTAGGCTAAAATGAATTTTTATTCCTTGATTCTCCTCAGATTCTATTGTTAATTTTGCATTGATTTCGTTAGCTTTTTTTCTAAGATTTTTTAACCCATGTCCTTCTGCCTTTTTACTTGTGTCAAATCCTATCCCATCATCTTCATAATCCAACCGTATTTCATTTTTTGTCTTATTAATTTTGATTTTAACCTCTTTGGCATTTGCATGTTTTAGTGTATTGTTAATCATTTCTTGGATCAATCGACATATATAAATTTGAAGTCTATTTTCTATGGTCTCATCCTCTAAATCAACTTCTAAATCCAGCTTAATCTCAGTAGATGAACGAACTGTATTAACGATTAAGTTAAGGTAATTCTCCAATCCATGGGTTTTGATGAACTCAGGTATTAGGTTATGCGACACAGAGCGTGTTTCTGATATTGCTTGATTAAGCAATGCAGCTGAATTCTTGAGCAATTCTTGGTCTTTTTTCGGGATTTCATCTAGACGATTAACTACAGCGCTAATTCCCATTCCAGCGGCAGTAATTAAGCTTTGCACGCCATCATGTAGTTCTTGAGAAATTCTTACTCTCTCCTCTTGTATTAAAGCTGCT
>JABHTA010000045.1 GCA_018669945.1 Flavobacteriales bacterium | reverse complement strand
GTTCACATTGTGCAGAAAGGTGAATCTATGTGGGGTATTTCAAAAACATATCACGGACATGGTTTTAAGCACGAAGACATGGCCGGGCATAATGAATTGGATGATCCGCATTTCATCAAAGTAGGCGACACGCTAATTATAAGACATGACTAAAATGAATGGAATGGAAACGAAAATAGATCACATTAAAGAACTCATCAAAAAGGTTACCAGTATTCTGCAAGAAGTTATTTCTCTTAAAGCAACCATAAAATCACATGAAAGCACCATTGGAGATCTTACCAACCAAAATACCCAACTCACAAAGGATCTAAAGGAGTCGGTGACGAAGGTAAGTTCGCTCAATACCGAAAACGCCACATTATCTGCAGAAAAAAAAGAAACTGAAGTAATCAACAAAGAGTATAGCGACTCCATAAAACAACTTAAAAAAGAAAGAAAGGATTTGCTACACCAGTTGGCGGATTTGTAATAATAATACATTTATTAAACCTGAAACTCGTAACTAAGCTAGTATAAATTAAATATTCCATACCGCCTCTAGGTGCTTCATAAGTAAAAAATCAACAAACTTTAGAATAATCAACTGGCAGCTTTAGGGCGATGTTTGAAAATCTATTATTTAATCCTTCGATAAGGTACGCGGCTAGTAAAGCCGTTTTGTGTCTATTAGGTGCCGGTTGATGTATATAGAAATAAATATTCTTGACCCCTTCATTAATCCAGTATGTTAACTTATCAATCCATTCGTCTATTCTAGTATAATCTGATGGGTGCAGATTTGCTCCACCAAATCGAATAATGATGGAATCTGTAATTAAACGAGAATGCATCACATCTCTTCTTCCAGGCACATCTGTAATACAAAGTGAGATATTTCGCTGCTTCAAATATTCAAATACCGCATTATTTTTGTGAAATTCAGCATTTCTTGCTTCTATTGCCAATGGTAAATCTGTTGGATAGGAAGATAAATACTTCTTAATCATGGGCCACCTTTCCATTTTAAAATAATTGGGTAAAAGCATATAGGTTACTCCTACTTTATCACCAAATCGCTCTAAACATTGCAAAAATTTATCAGTTTGAGCTATGCCACCCATATCATTCATATCTTTACGATGCGTAATTACCTGCGGCATCTTAAAAGAAAACTTAAATCCATCTTCTACTTTACTTATCCACGATTCTTGTGATTTTATGGAAGGCACACCGAAACGCGTTGAATTTACTTCTATACAGTTAAATTGTTGGCTATAAGCATTAAGAAATTCCTTTTGCTTCGTTTTAGGTGGGTAAATTGTACCTACAAATGACTTATCTCCGAAAACTGACCCACCAATGTAAATATTAGGTGTAACGCTTGGCTTTAGTTTGGAAAGCAACTTGCTTGTCTTCGTCTCATCTTTTGGAAGAGAGAAATCTATTCCATCAACGTTTTCAAGATAACCGTATTTCATCTACAAATCTAACTCAATCCCAACAGGACAATGATCTGAGCCTTCGTAAGCTGGAAGGATAAATGATTTTTTTACATTTTCTATAATTGATTGGCTTACCAAAAAGTAATCTAAACGCCAACCAATATTTCTTGCTCGTGCTTGAAAACGATAACTCCACCAGCTGTATGCAACTTCATCTGGATGCTGTTCACGAAAAGTATCTACAAATCCATTATCTAAATAGCATTGAAAGCCATCAATTTCTTCTTGCGTATATCCAGATGTTTTGTTGTAATTAGACTTTGGGTTAGCTAGGTCGATTGGTTGGTGAGCCACATTTAAATCACCGCAAAGAATAACGGGCTTAGTTTTCTCAAGATCTTTTAAATACGCCAATAAATCAACATCCCAAGTTTGGCGATAAGGCAACCTTTTCATAGCTGAGCTCGAATTAGGCACATAAGTAGTTACTAAGTAAAATTTTTCATACTCGGCACAAATTACTCGTCCTTCCTGATCATGAACCTCAATTCCAATATCATTTTTTATAGTAATCGGAGGTTCTTTTGTTAAAATTGCAGTTCCTGAATATCCTTTTTTAACCGCTGAATTACTATAAAATGTGTATCCGTAATCTTGAATAACTTCAGCTACTTGGTCATCTTGGGCTTTAGTTTCTTGCAAACAAATAATATCCGCACCCAACTGCTCTAACTTTTGTTTAAATCCTTTTTTTGCAATAGCCCGAATGCCATTTACATTCCATGAAATGATATTTAAACTCATTCTTTTGATATTTCTTTCTCCGCTGATTGAGAAACATTAAATTTATATAGTAAATAGCCAACCACCATTATTGATAGAGGTTCTGTAATGACAAACCAAATTGGTGGCGTAATTCCCTCGCTTATTCTATCAGTGATAGTTTTGAGAATAAAAGCTAGGGATAGAAACACAATAACTATCCCTCCAAGCTTTTTTCCTTTGTCAATTTTATTCGCTGATAAAACACCAACTACTGAAGCAATAATAGTTGCAAGAAAATCAATAATAAGAACCATCGGTTGGGAGTCATAATATTCCTTGTACGTTGCGTACTGTGAAACGGAATCAAACTCATAACTAAAATTGGCAGCAATTTGGAAAAGAATGAAAGCCAAAATTCCAAAAATTAAACCAACGACAACAGATAATATTGTTCTTCCCATTAGTCTTCCATATAATATAGCAACATTGGCTCAAAATAATGCTCTTGCCAACCATCTTTATACTTTTCGCCATCTCCATCGGGTATGTTCCAGTGCTTTAATGTGATTTTGCAACCGTTATTTATATCTTCAAGCATGACTTGTAATTGAGAGTTTTGAGATTCTTCAACGAAATCAGCTGTACGCCATGACATTTGAATCAGCTTATTCTCAACTAATTCTTCAATCGTACCAAAGATATAGCCATCCCAAGCTGAATATTTGCTGCCAACTTCATTCCGGATAATAGCCTCTCCTCCTGTCATTTCTGTATGCCCTTTACTCGTAGTCCAATCAGTATATAGCATTGCCGCTTTTACAGGCAGAATTGTTGAAATTTCGAATTTATCCATACCGGAATGTTTCTTACAAATTTAACCGTTCGGACGACATCACAAAATGTTATTTAATGTTCAACAGAATCAAGAACTGATTTCCATTCATCTGTCTCCGTAATACTGACAATCGACTACAGCTTTGGTGGAAAATCACTAAGATTAATATTCAATTAGAGGCATTACTGAACTGCTTGAACATTAAAATATCGCAATTGAATAAAATCAAAGCATTATCTTTACCGCTCAATCAAAACCTATGAACATAACCTCGATTAGCTCAACAATCTTTTTTTCCTTATTAATCTTTGTCTCTTTCGCTCAGCAGAAG
>JABHTA010000049.1 GCA_018669945.1 Flavobacteriales bacterium | reverse complement strand
TGTTCGAAGACCGAATGGGTTTAATGTGGATTGGAACAAACAGCGGCCTTAACAAGTTCGACCCTAAGAAGCAAAGCTTTAGAAACATAATGTCTGTTGAGAGGTCCACTTATAACTTATCAGACAACACGGTATGGTCTATATATGAAGACGAGAATTATTTATGGGTAGGGACACACCAAGGGCTTGATCAAATTAATTTAGAAACAGGCGAATCTCAGGCCTATCCAAACATTTCAAACTCGATTCATTATAGAAATAACAGCAGTGTTTTAAGTATAAATAAAACTTCCACAGGGCATTTTTTAATAGGCACTGTAGACGGATTGTATAAAGTCGAAATGGACGACAAAGAGCGCTCGGTTAAGAGCATAACGCCTATAAAGTATAATGACTACTATTTTAAAAAACACGAAACCAATAACGTTTACATAATTCATGAAGCGGATGATGGAAAAATCTGGATCGGAACAAAAAAGGGATTGGCGATTCTTAATCCAGATTTGACATCTGTAGGGTTTTATACTAACGTAGAACGTGATAAAAGTTCGCTACCAAACAACACTGTGCGGTTTATCCTGCAAGATTCTAAAGGGCAAATATGGGTTGGCACAGAAGGCGGTATTTCCATTGCTATTGAAGAAAACGGAACAGTTCAATTCGACACCTATTCGCATACTAACAACCCAGAATCAATAAGTAAGGATGTTGTAATGTCTGGATGGGAAAGCTCTGACGGCACCCTTTGGTTTGGCACTTACGGGGGAGGGTTTAATAAATTTGACAGACAAACAAGAATATTTACTTCGTATAAGGAGAAAGATGGGTTATCAAATAACGTAGTCTATGGTATGCTTGGCGATGATCAAGATCGACTTTGGATGACAACAAATAAGGGCCTTTCCATGTTTGACCCTAAATCGGAAACATTTGTGGTGTATCATGAGAACGATGGAATTCAAAGTGACGAATTTGATAACGGAGCTTACTTTTTGAATAAAAAAGGCGAAATGTATTTTGGAGGAATTAATGGCATTAGTGTTTTTCATCCTTCGGATATTGATAAGAACCTCCACCCACCGCAGATGGCGTTTACCAATTTTAAAATCAACAACAAAGATGTTGTCATAGGTTCCCTCGATTTTTACCCAACTCAATTGAATCAGCTGAATAGAATGGAAATGTCATATAGGGTTAATAATTTTACTTTCGAGTTTGCCGCATTACACTATTCATTCCCCGAAAAAAACAAGTATTCCTATAAGATGGTGGGGTTCGATGATGATTGGAATGAAGTCGGAGATCAACGATATGCACATTATACTAATTTGGCTTCGGGAGAGTATACGCTTATAGTTAAAGGAACGAACTGCGATGGTATAGAAAGCGATAATGTGGCTACTTTGAAGTTGATAATCACACCTCCCTTTTGGTTAACGTGGTGGTTTTGGTTGTTATCAATAATGTTTATTGGGGGCTTTATTTTTCTCATTATTAGATTCCGTATTAGTCAGATTAAAGCACAGAAAGAAATACTTGAAGGGCAAGTAAAGAAACGTACGGCAGAAGTAACAACCCAAAAAGAACAAATTGAGTTGCAGAAAAACGAACTAGAAATTGAAAAAGAACGCTCCGAAAAATTGCTATTGAACATCCTCCCCGAACAAATGGTAGATGAGCTAAAAATGCAAGGCAAGGCAAAGGCTAGAAACTACAAAAGAGTAACCGTTATGTTTACTGACTTTAAGGGCTTTACGCAAATTGCAGAATCGCTTAAACCTAATGAATTGGTTGAAAGGCTTGACAGTTATTTTATCAAGTTTGATGAAATAATTGAAAAGTACAACGTAGAAAAAATAAAAACGATAGGTGACGCATACATGTGCGCAGGTGGTGTGCCAATACGAAATAAGAGTAATCCGATAGAGGTTGTTCTAGCAGGGCTAGATATTCAAAACTACATCAATCAATTAAGAGAATCCGAACCGAATAATGACAAATTGTGGGATTTGAGAATTGGAATTCACACAGGGGAATTGATAGCAGGAGTTATTGGAATTAAACGATTTGCCTATGATATTTGGGGAGATACCGTGAATATTGCACAACGGATGGAAATGACGGGACAAGAAGGAAAAGTTAACGTTTCTGGAGAAACATATGAGTTAGTTAAGAATTTTTTCGACTGCACTCACAGGGGTAAAGTTGTAGCGAAAAACAAAGGAGAAATTGACATGTATTTCGTTGACGGAATTAAGCTAGAGATGTCGAAATACGGCAAGGGTAGATTGCCTAATGACGTTTTTTGGGATTATGTTGATTTGGAGCTTTATAGCTCGATTAACTACAAACACGCTGAGAAATATATTATAAAAACCCTTAAAGCGGGCCTATCTAAAGAGCTTACTTATCATAATATTAATCACATGGTAGACGTTTGTGCTGCCGCAGAGCGAATTGCGAAAGGGGAGGAGATAAAAGGAGAAGAGCTGTTTTTACTTAAAACGGCTGCGTTGTACCACGATGGAGGATTTGTAGAACAATACGCTAACAATGAACCTATTGGCGTTAGAATGGCGAGAGAAGTACTGCCTGTTTATGGTTATTCAGACAAACAACTAGATACGATAGAAAGACTAATTTTAGCAACAAGTATTCCCCAACAGCCAAAAGATTTATTGGAGGAAATAATTTGTGATGCGGATTTAGATTATTTAGGCAGAGATGATTTTTATCCTATTTCGAATGATTTAATGTCTGAAT
>JABHTA010000098.1 GCA_018669945.1 Flavobacteriales bacterium | reverse complement strand
CTTAAGTATGGTTTATACTTTAAACAAAAAACAAGACACAGGTAACGGTGATGAATAAATTCATTTGTTGGGTTGCTGTTTCTTATTTTTTACTTTTCTTTTACTATTTGTATTACACTTTTATTTGCTGTATCAATATTTAAATTATTCAACTTTACAGATTAGATTAATTTCTTAATACCTGTTTGGTTTCCTAATATTAATAAGTTAATGCTTTGTTCGTATAGTTTTGTACTTAGCTTATGCCATAACTATTAAAAACCTATTTATTGATAATGGTTCTGTTTTGACTTATTAAAAATTGTCTGATTAAAATACCAAAATAAAATAAGTAATGTCAAAAATTTGTTCACAAGTTTTTTTAATATAGAATGTCAAACATAAATATAGGGCAACCATTAATCCCTTAAAACAAATTACCGTTACACACATTTACTACCTTTGCAAGGTGAAGAAGTTCATTAAATATTCCGCTCTATTTGTTCTAATGTTTGCTTTGGGTTTTACAGCTTATTTTATAAGTGTAGTTAAAATAGATACACCTATAGTTGCAGACGTATCTGCTTTAGAATGGGAAGTAGAAGAGCTAACTCCAGGCTTAACTAAAATCAAAGGAGGTTGGTTCAGGAGTAGTAGCTCAGGTCTTTTCGAAATGTTTGTAAGCGGAAACGCTTTTGAACGGGGAGTGTCTAACGGAAAGTTAGCAGAGAAACTTGTTGTAAGGCAAGAGGAAATATTTGTTGCTCAGATTAGAAGAATTGTTCCTTCAGAAACCTATTTAAAGTTCTTAAAATATTTGGTGGGTTGGTTTAACAAAGAATTGCCAAACCATGTCCCAAAAGAACAACTTGAAGAAATTTATGGAGTTTCACAAACGTTTTCAGACGATTTCGATTTCATTGCACCAAAGTATATGCGTTGCTTAAACTATCATGCAGCACATGACATAGGTCATGCTTTGCAAGACAGAAACTTCACAGTAGGTTGCACTTCATTCTCTGCATGGGATGCAAAAACAAAAGATGGCTCAATACTAGTTGGTCGTAACTTCGATTTCTATATTGGCGATGAATTTGCAGAAGATAAAATCGTAAACTTTGTTTCACCCGATAGTGGTTATAAACTGATGTTCGTTACTTGGGGTGGTTTTACCGGTGCAGTTTCGGGAATGAATGAAACAGGCTTGTCCGTTACAATTAACGCTTCTAAATCTGATTATCCTACTGGAGCGGCAACACCAATTGCATTAGTAGCTAAGGAAATTTTGCAATATGCTTCAACTATAGAAGAGGCGTATGCTATTGCTAGAACAAGAGAAACCTTTGTTTCGGAATCAATTATGGTAGCATCTGCAAATGATAGAAGAACAGCAATTATTGAGAAATCGCCAACCAAAATTGGTCTGCACTCAACTGATAATAACTATATCATTTGTGCCAACAACTTTCAAAGCGATACCTTTAAAAACGACTCGTTAAATATCAAGAATATCAGAACGAGTTCTTCTCAATATAGATACAATAGAATGGATGAATTGATTCATAAAAACCCTGCAATTGATTATACAGAGGTTGCGGCTATTTTACGAGATAGATATGGTAAAAATGATGAAGTAATTGGTAATGGAAATGAGAAAGCAATGAATCAACTAATTGCGCACCACGCAGTAATATTTAAGCCAGAACAGAGATTAGTATGGGTTTCTGTCGGGCCGTATCAAATCGGTAAGTTTGTATGTTACGACCTGAACTCAGTGTTTGGTCAACATGCTGATTTATCTGCTGATGTCGAGATAAGTGTTGACTCACTTGAAATTCCTGCAGATGATTTTATCTTCACAGAAGAGTACGAGAAATTCGAGCGCTTTAGAACGTTGAGAAACGAAATTACAAGTGAAGATTATAAGCTAACACAAGAAGTTGAAGGTGAGTTTATTGAATCTAACCCATACTATTATTTAACTTATTATACGCTGGGAGACTATTATTTTGAAAAAGAAGAGTTCAATTCTGCTAAAACGTTTTATAACCAAGCACTTAAAAAGGTATTACCTGTAACGCAAGAAAGAGATTACTTAAATTCTCGTATCGAAAAGTGTAACAAAAACTTGATTAAAAAATGATTCTTGGAATAGGAGTTGATATTACAGAGGTTGATCGAATTAAAAGAAGTATATCCGAAGGGGATCATTTCAAAAAAAGAGTTTTTACTGAAGTTGAACAAAATTATTGCGATTCCATTAAAAATTCGGCAGAAAGCTACGCTGCAAGATATGCAGCAAAAGAGGCATTCTTTAAGGCACTAGGGACAGGTTGGCGTGGAGAATTGAAATTTACTGACTTGGAAGTCGTGAATAACGAACTGGGAAAGCCAATAGTGCATCTGCATAATGAGGCACAACGAATGGCTAAGGAAATGGGAGTGAAGTCTGTTCATATTTCATTAAGTCATACTAAGGAAACCGCAATTGCATACCTAATACTAGAAGGATAATGTCAACCCCACAAATAGAAACTCAGTCTTTTGAAGAGGTGAAAGAACACCAAGAAAGAAAACTGACCGAGTTGTTGCGATACGTAGAGAACAACTCTAAGCATTACAAACGTGTTTTTAGAGAGAATGGAATAGATGTTAGTCAAATTGAGTCTCTAGAGGATTTAAAGAAACTACCAACTACCTCTAAAGATGATTTGCAGAATAATAACGATGATTTTATTTGCGTAGATCGATCTGAAATTATTGATTACATAACTACATCAGGTACTTTGGGTGACCCTGTCATATTTGCAATGACTAATAATGACTTAGATAGGTTAGCCTACAACGAAGAAGTGTCTTTTGCTTGTGCAAACACAACTAAAGATGATGTTTACCAGCTTATGGTTACACTTGACAGGCGATTTATGGCAGGTATGGCTTATTTTTCTGGACTTAGAAAATTAGGCGCGGGAATAATTCGCGTTGGTCCAGGTAATCCAGAGCTTCAATTTGATACGATAGAAAGAATAAAACCTACTGCATTGGTTACTGTTCCATCATTTCTAGTTAAGCTTATTGAGTATGCTGAAAAGAACGGAATCGATTATAAAAATTCATCAGTAAAGAAGGCAGTGTGCATAGGTGAGGCGCTCCGTAATGATGATTTCTCGCCAAACACATTGGCACGTAAAATTCAAGACAAGTGGGACATTGATTTATACTCAACCTATGCATCCACCGAGATGGGAACAGCGTTTACTGAGTGCGAAGAAAGCAAGGGAGGGCACCATCATCCGGAGTTGGTTATTGTCGAGTTTCTTGATGAAGAAGGAAACCAAGTTGCTGAAGATGATGCAGGAGAGGTTACAATTACAACATTAGGCGTTGAGGCTATGCCGCTCATCCGTTTTAGAACTGGAGATATTTGTCATCATTATAAAGAAACCTGCTCCTGTGGGAGGACATCGATGCGCCTAGGACCAATAGTGGGTCGTAAAAAACAAATGATTAAATACAAGGGCACAACACTCTACCCTCCAGCTCTTTATGATTTGTTGAATGAAATTGAGGAAGTCGAAAATTATATTGTTGAAGTTTCCATTAACGAAATAGGAACAGATGATATTTTGATTCGTATTGGTGCAAAAAATGTGACCGACAAATTCGAAAAATCAATTAAAGACCATTTTCGAGCAAAGCTCAGAGTAGCACCAAATATTCAGTTTGAGGCTCCTGCTCAAATATTAAAAGAACAATTTCCTGAAATGAGCAGAAAACCCATAACTTTTGTCGATAAACGATAAATCCCTTTTCAAATTCTATTCTAATTACTTACTATTGTAAGTAATGGTCATATTCCTAACTTGGGCTTTAATATTGACATGAATAGACCCAGTAGTAAAGAAGAAGTTTATCCTGCAATTCTCCGTATAGCTGAAGCTAAGGAGTTCTACGTGTGTATGAAATGGCTTTTTCCAGAAATGAGTGTTGAAGAGGTCAAACAAAAAATTACTTCCATTCAAACAACCTATGAATTTCAGCGTGATTTCATGCATGTTGGAATTCGTAAAATTGTCGAAAAAACAAGTGATGGGCTAACAAGTTCTGGTTTTGATTACATTTCAAACGACAATTCTTATTTATACATTTCTAATCACCGAGATATCTTCTTAGACTCAGGACTTTTGCAGATTTTACTGTTCGAAAGAGAGATTGATACCACGCAGATAACCTTTGGTGACAATCTAATGCAAGGTATTTTTGTTGATGTCGGTAAAGTAAATAAGATGTTTACTGTTTATCGCGGAGGTAACAGAAGAGAGATGTATGATAATTCGGTTCGACTGTCTGCATATATAAGAAAAGCGGTTACAGAGATAAATGATTCTGTATGGGTGGCACAGCGGTCGGGGCGAACAAAAGATGGCTTAGATACAACACACACTGGTGTTTTAAAAATGTTTGCTCAAAGTGGAAGTAAGAACTTTGTTGAATGCTTTAAAGAGCTTAACTTAACACCAATGGCAGTATCTTATGAGTATGACCCATGCGATTATTATAAGGCACAAGAGCTTCATTTAACTGAGGCACTGGGAAAGTACGAGAAGCAACCAAATGAAGATCTAAATAGTGTTATCAAAGGGGTAACAGATTACAAAGGTCGAATACATATGGCTATTTCAGAGCCAATCGAAGTGGATGAGTTAATGGCTATCGATGGATTTGGAGAAACGCCAAATGATAAAATAAAAATGCTTTGTGAACTAGTTGATCAACGTATTTACGATAATTTCAAATTATGGCCAACTCACTTTATAGGGCACGACTTGTTGAATAAATCAACAGAATTTTCTGACTATTATACCAAAGAAGAAAAAGAGAAATTTGAGTCGATAATGTCAGATCGTCTTTCAGAGATGAGGGGAGATCAAGCTGAATTGAAACGAATTTACATGAATAT
>JABHTA010000050.1 GCA_018669945.1 Flavobacteriales bacterium | reverse complement strand
TCATCTGCTTGGCCAATAAAGTGATTCATGTTGTTTTGTAGAAAAGGCATATTTGCCATTAATAGCTCATATGTTCTTTGAGTGGCCGTAAAATCTTTTGCATCCCCGAAGGAAAAATTAAAAGAATAACTTCCAATAACACCATTTGGAAGGATATCATTCGGATTAAAAACGATCTCTCCAGAGCTGTCATCTCCAACTACTGATGCACCAATTCCACTGAAAAAATTTGCATGGATAGTATAGGTGTTGCTATTAATAAAATAAATTTTTGGTTGAGGTGTATCTCTATCAAGTATTCCAAACTTAACATACAATTGCCCATCTAGAAATGGAGCCCAAGAGACATTATTTACTGTAGCTAAATTCAAAAAGGTTTGAGCATCCGGTATTGAGGTTGATCCATCTACAAATGCAATAGGATCTGCAAAGTTTATAGGCGCATCTGTAGGCATGTTATTAAATTCTGTAACATCATCTATTCCATCTCCATCCCAATCGTCAGGTGTTGTTACATCATGTTCTGTTATCGTATAGTTGCCTAATGGATAAGCTGCTGCTGGTTCTGAAATAACCATAGTTCCATTAACGCCCATAGTCATTGAAGTAACCCATTGAAACGTTGGGCTATGCTGAGCATTAAGTAAATAATATTTACCTGTTTGAGCTTGAATTGATAGCTGCACTTGACCAATACTATTTACAGAATAGTTGGTAATTGGCACTTGTGAAAAACAAAAATTAGGCAAAAAAGTGATAAAATAATTCTCTTAATCATTACAAAAGGTTTTGTTAAAACATTTACTAGGGTTTAAATATACTAATGTTTAACATTTAGTTACGAGTATATTGTGGTTTATATAGTTATCCTATACTTTTAATCATTACAAATAAAAGCCGTGTGTAATAAATGAAGGCGGCTACTATTTTGATAGATCACGACCTGATAAACACGATTATAAATAGTTAAATCAAATTCCCCTATGTCTTCACCAACCAAAAGACCAGCTAAAACTCCTGTTGTATTACTGTGCCCAACAACTAGTGCGTTTTGTTTACTGTCGATTAATAATTTTGAAAAATCTTTAAGTTTTTCAGGATTATATTCACTTATTTCTAGTTCTTTGGATAGCGCTGTTGGCAGCGCAGTATTTTTAGTTCGATTATAGTCGGTACTATAAACAGCATCTAGTTGTACATCACTAAGAAAACGACTTAGACTTTTTGATCTCTGCTCACCACATTGAGTAAGTTGAGGATCATTAGATGTTGATTCTTTTTCTGAGTGTCGAACTAAATATATTGTAAATATTTCGTTGTCTGTCTGGGCGACAATGTTAGATATAGCAGCTAGAATTATTACAATTATTACGAGGTGTTTTTTCGTCATCTTTTAGTGTTTATTTGTTAATATTTCAAACCTTTGAGAAATGTGAATAAAAGTAGACTTATTTAGTTGAATCTTCATAAAGACAAAATGAGTTGATAGCAAATTCGTCTCTTTGTTGTGTGATTTTTGCTATGAAGAAATCAAAGTTGTCTAAATCTGATTCATCATAGTTGGCGCAAGAATCTTTTAGATTTAAAATCATATTTATACTTTTTTGATACTGTACCGCGACATCATTTTTTATAACTTCACTATGAAAAACTAGATCTGATTAAGGTTTTGATACGCCCAGAATCCACTGCTCACCTTCAGGACAGTAGACATGAGACAGGGAAAAACCACAGCTTAGGATTAACATATGCTGCAAAAAATACGATTGTGACTATTTTTAAGGCGTTTTTCACAAGAGTAAAAGTACAATATATTTAATCTTAATTGGATTCTATAATCAATTATCCAATGAGATTTGTGTCAACTAGTATAAAATTAGTTATGGTATAAGATATATTTTACGCTTACGGTTTGCATTATCAAACTTTATTTTTTCAATTGGCTAAACTGCTTTTTTATGCTGTTTAGGTTTCCTAAGCTTGTAAAATAATTGCTTTCTTTTCAATAGATTAGTTTTATACTTATCAATTTTTTCTATGATTATACATCAGTACAATATTAATGAGGACCTCGGATTTGTGTATGAAGCATTGTGTGATGGTGGTTTTCTTATTGATTTAGGTTGTGTTTTCGCTTTAATAGCACTGCCAAATCAAAACGGTGTAGAATTCATTGACAAAACAAAAAAAAGGCTGCCCGGTAAAGCTTATGGTTCAGTTGTGGGTGATTCGATTGATTTTGTAAGAAAATCAGAATTAGATCTATCCAGCAAACAACTTTTGTTCGAGGCTATTAAAACTGGCATTATTAGCAATTTTTTTTTAAGACTTCCATGGAAAGGAGGGCATAATGGACTAGTATTGAATGGTACGCATCAAGGTTTGGTTTTGAGCGGAGAATACCATGATTTTTTTTCTGAATTGAATACCATTATTTCTGCGTCAAATAAATGTAATTTAATAAGTGGACTTACCTCTGTAATTTGTTCTAGCGCCAACTATAGTGGTCATCCTGATGGATCTATAACAGATTTGAATGATGCACTTATTTTTGCTGATGAGAATAACATTGACTTATTAATCAAATTTAAACAATCGCCTAAGATGAAAATAAAAGGGTCTTTTCCAATTTTTTCTATTAATAATCGGTTGTTTAGAATTGAGAGAGGTGGTCCAGGAGTGGAAACTGTTAAATTTAATCTTATTCAAGCTGGGTTTTCAGAGGCTATTTAGCTCGTTCATCAATATTTTAAAATTATCTACTTTTTCTATAGACATTATATGGTCACTAATTTGTTTGGCTTTTGATTTAGTCCAATAAGATTTGGTACATTGATAGAACTTGTCCAGATGCTCTTCTTCTGTCATAGGTGTTGACCAATGTCCGGGCCATGTATTACTTTTAGCAGTATGTCCATCATTTGTTTCTATGACAATATGCATTTGGCCGAAATCTTTAGGGATAGTACTATCTAAGATTAACTTAACTGACATTAAGGCATTTTGGACTGGTTTTGAGTTAAGTTTTTGTTCTGAATAACTCGAATTGTCAATTTTACCATCTAGTATGGCTAAAACTGCGTTATACTGAA
This sequence comes from Flavobacteriales bacterium, assembly GCA_018669945.1. Lineage (GTDB taxonomy): Bacteria > Bacteroidota > Bacteroidia > Flavobacteriales_G > NORP312 > NORP312. Next base: position 2,337 of record JABHTA010000050.1, on the reverse strand, counting down.
AACTAAACCTTGCTTCGTCTCCATCAATCGGAAATGGACGATCACAATATTTGAATACAGGAGCTGAAATTGTTATTGGAAAACATTCAGAGCCAATGCTGCAAAGTTTTAATGCGGTGTTAATTGTAACTTGCATGGCAGTGTGTGCAGGCCATTTTTTAAAGGCAAATCCAGGCTTTAAAAAGCATTCCATTAGATTCATTCCTTTAACGAGTTGGTTGTAATCAAAGAACTCTCCTCCAAAAACTTCACCCCATCCACCTGAGGTTTCTATTATTGTTTTAGAAGATGTGATTCCGGCTTTAGCTAATGCAGAACTTTCTAAACCGGATCGGGCGGCTAATCCACAATGTAAAGCCTTTGTTTTTGTCCCAATATTACCGGAAAGACCAGAAGATCTACTAGCAGCGATGCCTATTGACTGGACTGTTTTGTCTAAAGCATTGTTTAGCATTAAACTTGACGCTAGAGCACTTCCAAGCGGACCTACTGTCCCGGGGGGATGAAACCCCCTTCTTTCGAATGGAAAGTGATTTTCCATTTGTGCTGCTTTAGTATCTGAATTCATTGCGGCTTTGCGCAAGTCTGCCTCAAATTGAACACCCACCATGAACGATTTTAGGAAAAGCTTACCACTTCCAACTCCTGATTGAGCAAGAGCTAAAATTGGAGAAAGTATTGGCGATACAACATGAGTTGGGGGCAAGAACATAGGTTCGAAATCCATTGAGTGAATAGCACATCCGTAAATAAATGCTGTGTCACGCATATTTAAATTTAGACTACTGTTCAATACGGGAATGCCGTTTGGAACTTCATTTTCACGAAAGTAGTTTAGCAGGCTAGCTGTGGTTTCGTGCCTCATTCCCAGTAACAAAACTCCAATTCCATCTCGAAGTAGTTTTTTAGAAATAGTAATTTTTTCTTTATCTATTTTGTTAATATTTAAGGCAGAGGCATTCTCTACGATAAATTTTGTAATAGCTCCTTTATTCATAACAGCACTAGTGTTTACAACGTTTGGTTAGGCTAGTTAAGATAGGGAAGGATGATAGTCCTTTCCATCTGGACTGAGCCAAAGTTGAGTATTTTTTTTTACTATTCATTTTCTGAAAAACCAAAGCGAAGTTTTGGTGTTGTTTCCTACATGTATAAACTGTAAATTATGCACTACTAACGCATTTTCATTGCGAATGTGGGGTTTAGTTTTTCTTTGTTATTTTCAACTTATCTATATTGTATAAATTGTCAGTTTGGGTATAATGAAATGCTGTGTTGTCGTTTCTTTCCAAGGCATAGAATTCGATTTTTTTGGAATTTCTACGTTTAAAAAGTGTAAACGATGTTTGTATAACGTACCACCCTGTTATATACATCTGTATATACGATGTTACTTAAAATTTACTTCATAGAAAATTATTGGTTTAATAGAATCATTAATCATTGATCGAACGGACAGGCCGCACATAAAATTCGTTGATAATGTTTGCTTCTGATTGAACACCTTCAAGAAAACTCTGAGACCACGCATCATTTTCATGCTCAAGCAGGCTAGAGCTCCAATAATTATTCAAGTTGAATCCACCAATTTCATCTTTATAGTTATACAATAGGTTCAATTCATTTATTGTGGGCAATCTCCATCCAATGCCTAAAGCGGCGCACGCCTTTTGTGCGGGCTCCCATTCCATTTTATTTCCCAGGTCCCAATCCATTACTTCTAAACTGGCAATTCTAACGGTTGTGTCACTTGTAATATTTATTTCACTTGCGCCATTAGGACTATCAGTCATTTCTTCGGTTGGAAATTCTGCCGCCGCGGTTGTTTGGGCATCAGATACTATTGTTCCTGCTCTTTTAGTTTGAAAAAACATGCGTACCATTTCTTGCGCTTCTTTGTCGCTAAAAATGGGGTCTTTATCAGGAGCTATTCTTGCTTTTACACCATACATGAATTGGTCAATATTGAACTCTATAAATTCAGACTCAAAGCCCTGAGCTATGTTTAGGCCAATAGCGTAGCTAACTGAATCAACGAGGTTTTTTGGAGGCTTGATTTTCTTTTGAGAGTATATTGCATTGGAGTGGAATATTATTATGGCGGTTATTAAAAATAAATTGTTCTGCTTCATAATTGGTTTAATGTTTGGATTTTTTAATGTTCGTTAAGATATATAGTTTACACAAGTTATATAATAGAGTTTACACTAAATTGGTTTCTAATCTTATTGCTTGTTCTTTATTTCTTAAGTTATTTTCATCAAAGAAACCTAAAAATACGTTTCTATAAAATACCCTCCAAATTCCATTACCTAATTCTTCGATTCCAACATATTT
>JABHTA010000051.1 GCA_018669945.1 Flavobacteriales bacterium | reverse complement strand
AACATTTATTAAAAGTGTTAATTCGATAATAGGTTTATTGAGCTCATCAATAACTTCCTGATCCCTAAATTTCGATTTTCCCAAGACAATTTCACCGCTAATTATTTCTGAATGAAGAGGTGTGCTAATTAAATGATAATTAGCTGAGTCATAAAAAGGTTGAAAAGCTGTTAATGAATCAGGGAAACACTTGAAGAGTTTTAACTCTTGTAATGGTTGTTTTTCCATTATTGCAATAAATGCGAATTCTTTACCTGAAGATAACCTCTCCATTGACTCTTTAATAATTTCAAAATCATTAGATTTAATTGCTAATTCAATACTGAGAGAAGCAGCTTTAGCCATACTTGCTAATTCATTTTTGGAATGCTCTTCTAATAATTCATGATGTATACCACTATAATAAAACCCGATTGGAATAGAGATAATCAACCCAATAAACGTAAATATTGCCCAAAACCGAAAAGCAAAACTGTTTATAAAATTCATTGAAAATATGTTAATCTAAAATATTCAACAGCGATTTTGAATCTAATTCCTCTTTATAATCAACCAGAATCCCTATGGCACCTGTATTTTTCTTTAAAACTTCCAAAACTTCCTCATTATTGCTGACAAAAACTGGAGCTTCAAACCTCCCTTGAAAAACCAAACCTAACCAGTATTTTTTAACTGATAAAACTGATTTGTTATAAATCTGTTCGGCAACATATTTCGACTTCTCATCCTCGTCGTTAAGAACTAAAACAATTGAAACGCTATTACCATTATCCCAATAGTTCTTATTCCCTTTAAATATAGAATGAATTTCTTTTTTAGTAAATGTTTTATTATCGAACGAATTGCCCACAATTGCAATTCTAGAAGAATAATTTTGACTAAAGGATGTATAGCTGGTGCACAAAATAAACCCTAAAACGAGAAAAATATATAATCTAATATATCGCATAAGAGAGTTGAATTATAAATTCCCATATGGAATCTATTGAGTGATGATCATGGTTGTCATGGATATTTCGATAATATTCGATTTGTCCTTTTACATTTATCTTTGTCGAATACTCATGTTTGTAACCCAACACAAATTTCATCCTATTGTAAGGAAAGGTATGCAAATCATTATCAGCAGTAGACAATATATCATATGCTATAAAAGGAACATTTTTCTCTTTGATTCGGTAACCAAAATATAAATAATTTGAAAAGTTATTAGCAACACCTAAGGTATCCGTTTCCGTTCGATTGTAACTAAACTCATTTAATAACTCCCACTTTTCTCCAAAGTATGCCACCGAAGCATTGAGCATCTGAAAATCCAATGGGCCAGAATATACGCCACTATGCGCATCATTATGTCCATGAGAATGAGCAGCCATACTAGAAGCATTCTTCATTGATGTAGTATAATAGCTAAAACCAAAACGAATCTCATCGATAGGTTTCCAATGCACTGCAGCAGTAATAGATGATTCCTCAAAAACATTATATAGATCTTCAGAGGCCATCCCATTCCCAATCAGTAAATCATATCCAAAATTTCGTTTACCTAAATTTTGCCCCTGCAACCTTACTCCAAAAGTATGAACAGGTATCCACTTAGAAAACATCAGGGGTCTATCAATTGTAGGAAAAAACAACCTAGCATGAAAATACACATCATTCCAATAATTAACAGGTGTATGAAATTTACCAATAATGAAAGAATGATTTTTATAATAATTATACTTTATCCGTAATCGTTCAATATTCAATTTATAATTCCCATGACTTGAATAATTCAATGTGATTTCACTTAAATATGAAAAATAATTATTGAATTTTCCATTGACGAAAAGTTCTTGTTCTCCTAATTTAAAATTTGAAAAAAGAGAATCTTCCTCAATAACAGATTCATATTCCAAATGCCCAAAACCTCTAACTTGAAAATTATTACTTTGACTAAACCCAAGCGCACTAATAGAACATATAATTGATAGTAGAATATATTTCATAATAGTTAATTAATGCTCAAAAATAAAACTTCAAATAAGGTAAAATGTAACATCGGTTACACTTGGAAACTATATTGATAACAAAAGAAAGCATAAGAATATGCCATTCCTAACTTCATAGGCGCAAAGTTAATCCCTATATTATTAATTTTAAGTTCTAAAATATGCAATATAAACCAAATAAAAGTATAAAACAACTTAACTCTAAACCCGAATTGAACAACCGGTCAACTATTAAGCAATTCCAGTTGCCCCAACTTTCTTTTTCAGCAATTCTAATGTCGTAGAACCTGGTCTTTCAATAGGCAAACCAAGTGCTCTATCCCAAATCATATTAGCCATAACTCCTAACGATCTAGAAACACCAAATAAAACCGTGTAGAAATCATATTCTTTAAGCCCGTAATGCAATAGGATAGCACCTGAGTGGGCATCAACATTTGGCCAAGGGTTTTTCACCTTACCAAGTGATTCTAGAATGGGTGGGACCACTTCATAAATATCGTGCACCGTATTAATCAAGTCATCTTTGTCGCCAATGTAACTTTTACAAAATTCCATTTGCGCAGTATACCTTGGGTCTGTTTGTCTTAACACTGCATGACCATATCCCGGAATAACTTTTCCCTCTGATAATGTTTTCTTTACGTAATCAGAAATTTGCTCTTTTGATGGGCTAGAGGTTCCGATTTCTTCTCTCATCGTTAAAATCCAACGAACAACTTCTTGATTTGCCAATCCATGTAAGGGACCTGCTAAGCCGTTCATTGCCGCTGAGAATGACAAATAAGCATCGCTTAATGCAGAGCTAACTAAGTGATTCGTGTGTGCAGAAACATTTCCTCCCTCATGATCTGAATGTATTGTTGCATACAAACGCATCAATCTTTTAAACTCATCGCTATCAAACCCTAACATATGAGCAAAATTTGCTGCCCAATCTAATTTTGGGTCCGGCTCAATGTGATTACCATCATGGTATGTTCTCCTGTATATATAAGCCGCAACTCTAGGCAATCTTGCCATTAAATTCATTGCATCTTCATAAGTTGCAGACCAGTAATCTTTTTTACTCATCCCCGCGCGGTATTCTTTTGCGAAAACACCTTCGGTGCGCATCGCCATAATAGCGATACTAAATTGCGTCATTGGGTGTGTTTGCATCGGTAATTTATCCAATACACTAAAAACATGGCGAGGAACGATAGCTCTTCTCCCTAGGTTATTACTAACATCAGCGACATCTTCTTCTGTTGGTAATTCGCCAATTAACATCAAGTAAAAAATACCTTCTGGTAATGGCTCATTTCCTCCTGGAGCTTTTGGCAAAAGGTCTCTTAATTCAGGAATAGAATACCCTCTAAATCGAATTCCCTCATCGGCATCTAATTTTGATGTTTCTGAAACCATTCCGGGAACTCCTTTTAATCCACCATAAACTTGGGCTACAGTTACTTCAGAAATAACTTTATCTCCATGTTCTTTTAGAAACTTCTTAACATCTTGTGAAAACGGCAAGGCTTTACTTGCAAATTTCTCCTTCAAACTATCCATCTTACTGCTTGGTTTATAGTGTATTAACAAAAAAAGGTTGCTCGAAATTCGAGTGTCGCTAAATTAGATAATAGAATATGAAATTCCAAGAGGTGATTTCACATAATAAAAAGAATGTATATGCCTTATAAGAATTTGAAATCTTTACCTGGATAATGTGCCATTTTACCCAATTGTTGCTCGATTCTTAATAGTTGATTGTATTTCGCAATTCTGTCAGAACGAGAAGCTGAACCTGTTTTAATTTGCCCTGTGTTTAAAGCTACTGCTAAATCGGCAATTGTACTATCTTCTGTCTCACCTGAACGATGACTCATTACCGATGTATAAGAAGCTTTATTTGCCATATTAACAGCGTCTATTGTTTCTGTTAAGGTACCAATCTGATTTACTTTGATTAGAATCGAATTCGCAATTATCTCTTCAATTCCGCGCGATAATCTTGCTGTGTTCGTAACGAACAAGTCATCACCAACCAATTGACATTTATCACCTATAACCTTAGTTAACTCTCTCCAACCAGTCCAATCATCTTCATCAAGTCCATCTTCAATAGAAGCAATTGGGTATTTGTCTACCCATGTTTTCCAAAAAGATACCATTTCAGATGATGTCATTTTATCTCCAGTAGATTCGAATTCGTACATCTTACTTTCTTTATTGTAGAATTCCGATGACGCTGCATCAAGAGCGATATAAACGTCTTCACCTGGCTTATATCCAGCCATTTCTATTGCCTCTAAAACAACCTCAATTGCTTCTTCGTTAGATCCGAGGTTAGGAGCAAAACCCCCTTCGTCACCAACATTGGTTGACATTCCTTTCGCTTTAAGTGCGGACTTTAAATGATGGAATATTTCCGTTCCCATTCTTAAGGCCTCGCTGAACGTTGCTGCTCCAAATGGCATAACCATAAATTCTTGAATATCAATCTTGTTATCTGCATGAGAACCTCCGTTAAGAATATTCATCATAGGCACTGGAAGTGTATTTGCACTGACGCCACCTACATACCTATAAAGAGGTTGATTCAATTCGGCAGCAGCAGCTTTAGCGCAAGCCAATGAAACACCCAATATTGCATTGGCTCCAAACTTACTTTTATTATCTGTACCGTCCATAGAAATCATAGCGCGATCAATTAAGTTTTGATCAAAAATGTAGGCATTATCTAACTCTTCAGCTAGGATTGCATTTACGTTATCTACTGCTTTCAAAACACCCTTGCCCATATATATACCTTTGTCGTTATCACGCAATTCAACTGCTTCATGAATTCCAGTTGAAGCACCCGAAGGTACTGCTGCTCGGCCAAAGCCTCCACTGTCAGTATATACATCTACTTCAATAGTTGGATTACCTCTTGAATCCAAAATTTGTCTTGCTTCAATTTTAGCTATGTAGCTCATTGTAATAGTTTAAAGTTTATGCACTTTATGAAACGACTGCTTTATTTCGCTTAACCATTTCACTTATGTTCGCAATAAAATCATCGAACAAATATCGAGAATCATGCGGCCCTGCTGATGCCTCTGGGTGATATTGAACAGAAAATATTTTCTTGTTCTTGAATTTTATTCCAGCGAGAGTATTGTCATTTAGATGTGTGTGAGTAATCTCAATGTCTGAGTTATTAGACAGTGATTCTTTCTCGACAACAAATCCGTGATTTTGCGACGTTACCTCGCATTTACCTGTTTGTAAATTAATTACTGGATGATTTACACCTCTATGCCCATTATGCATTTTTCTGGTTGTTAAACCTGATGCTAAAGAAAGTACTTGATGCCCTAAGCATATTCCAAAAATTGGAATTTCTAACTCTGTCATTCGTTTAACTGTTTCTATAACATCCGACATTGCAGAGGGATCGCCAGGTCCGTTAGACAACATAAATCCATCAGGGCTCCACATTGTCATATCTTCTATACTCGTATTCATTGGAAATACTTTCAAGTAACATCCCCTATCAGCTAAACACGAAAGAATACTTCGCTTAACACCTAAATCAAGAACGGCTACTTTAAATTCAGCATTCTCATCGCCAAACAAATATGGCTCCTTGGTTGCCACTTTAGATGATAACTCCAAACCTGTCATAGATGGAATTTCCTTAACCTTTGTTTTTAGAATTTCGACATCTAGCTCTTCTGAGCTAATAATTGCATTCATAGCACCACTATCTCTAATATGACGCACGATTGCTCTAGTATCCACATCTGAAATTCCAGAAAGACCTAACTCCTCAAAGTACTCCTGAATTGATTTAGATGCAGAACTTCTAGAATAATACTGGTCGGTAAATTTCTTACAAACCAATCCTGCAATATTCAAATCAGACGATTCAATTTCATCGTTATGAATCCCGTAGTTACCTATATGAGAAACTGTACTAACCAATATCTGCCCGAAATATGAAGGATCTGTGAATATTTCTTGGTATCCCGTCATACCAGTATTGAAACAAATTTCGCCAGTAGCGGTTCCTAGTGTTCCAATTGCTTTACCGTAATAAACACTACCGTCTTCTAAAACTAGTACTGCTGGTTTTCTTTCTTGATACTTCATTTAAATAGTATATATAAAAAAAGGATGAAGCAAAAATACTTCATCCTTTTCATTGTAACTATTAAAAGTTATTAACTAATCTCGTCAGTTTATTCACTCTTTTGCTTGTCGTCTTCAGTAGTTTTATCATCCTTAGATTCTTCAGTTTTTGATATCTCTTCTGTTTTAGCCTCAGCTTTAGCTTCTTCCTTAACGTCTTCAATAACTGGTGCTTCAACCTTAGCCTCTGTTTCTATAGTTTCCTCAACTATTTCAACGTCTTCTACTGCCTCAACTTTCGCGGGAGCTGCTTTCGCTGCGCCTTTTCCAGAACCACCTCTTCGTCTTTTTTTCTTAGCCGCTGATTTTTTCTCAGTTGTATACGTTTCATTGAAGTCTACTAATTCGATGAGACACATTTCTGCATTATCACCTAAACGGTTGCCTGTTTTTAGTATTCTAGTGTATCCACCTGGGCGATCAGCGATTTTAGGTGCAACGTCTCTAAACAGCTCGCTAACAGAATGCTTGTTTTGCAAATAACTAAATACAACTCTTCTAGAGTGCGTTGAATCAGTTTTTGACTTCGTCAAAAGTGGCTCTACAAACAATCTAAGTGCCTTAGCTTTAGCTACAGTTGTATTAATTCTTTTGTGAAGAATTAATGAGCTAGCCATGTTGCTTAACATTGCCTTTCTGTGCGCAGTTTTTCTACCTAAATGGTTAAATTTCTTACCGTGTCTCATCTCAATATAAATTTAAAATCAATTACTTGACTTCTTATGACTACTCTTTATCTAATTTGTACTTTGCTAAGTTCATTCCGAAAGAAAGTTGTTTAGCATCTACTAGGTCTTCTAACTCAGTAAGTGATTTCTTTCCGAAGTTTCTGAACTTCAACAAATCGTTCTTGTCAAATGATACTAGATCACCAAGTGTATCAACGTCTGCAGCTTTTAGGCAATTTAATGCTCTAACTGAAAGGTCCATGTCTACCAACTTAGTTTTTAATAATTGACGCATGTGTAAAGAAGTTTCGTCAAATTCTTCTTCAGCTGCTTTTTCTTCAGTATCCAAAGTAATTCTCTCATCAGAGAACAACATGAAATGGTGAATTAAAATCTTAGCCGCTTCTTTTAATGCCTCTTTAGGATGAATTGAACCATCGGTATCTATGTCTAAAATTAACTTCTCATAATCGGTTTTTTGCTCAACACGGAAATTTTCAACATCATACTTTACATTCTTGACCGGAGTGAAAATAGAATCAATTGCAATCGTTCCAATTGGAGCATTCAAAGATTTATTCTCTTCAGCAGGAACATATCCTCTACCTTTATCAATGGTTAATTCAACCGTTAACTCAACTGACTTGTCCATAGTACAAATCACGTGATCAGGATTTAACACCTGAAATGCAGAAGTATTTTTACCTATGTCTCCAGCAGTAAACTGCTCTTTGCCTCCAACTCTTACAGTTACTTTCTCAGCATTAGTGCCTTCAATTTGTTGTTTAAACCGAACTTGTTTTAGGTTCAATATTAATTCTGTAATATCTTCAACAACTCCTTTTATCGTAGAAAATTCATGATCTACACCATCAATTTTTACAGAAGTAATTGCAAAGCCTTCCAATGAAGCTAAAAGAATTCTTCGAATCGCATTACCAACAGTAATACCGTATCCAGGTTCTAATGGACGAAACTCAAATTGACCTTGAAAATCATCCGCATCGATCATTATCACTTTATCTGGTTTCTGAAAATCTATAATTGCCATTTCTTTTTTTTTTTAATGTCTAATACGTTAATTACTATTTCGAGTAAAGTTCAACAATGAGTTGTTCTCTAATATTCTCTGGAATTTGTTCTCTTTCTGGTGCTTTAATAAATTTTCCTTTTAAGGTTGTTTTATCAAATTCTAACCATTCGAAAGTTGTTGAATCCTTTGCCAAAGAAGCAGATATAGCTTCTAAAGATTTTGATCTTTCCCTTACTTCTACAACATCGCCCTCTGATAATTGGTAAGATGGTATGTTTACCAAACCACCATTAACAGTAATATGACGGTGAGAGACTAATTGTCTCGCTCCACTTCTTGTTGGAGAAATACCCATTCTAAACACTGTGTTATCCAAACGAGACTCACAAAATCTTAACAAATTTTCACCAGTAATACCTTTCTTACGTGATGCCTTATCAAACAAATTTTCGAATTGTTTTTCTAAAATACCATAAGTGTATTTAGCTTTTTGCTTTTCTGCTAATTGATCAGCATACTCACATTTTTTACCTCTTCTTCTGTTTGGTCCGTGTTGCCCAGGAGGGTAATTTTTTTTCTCTAACGCCTTGTCAGGTCCAAAAATTGGCTCTTGGAACTTTCTTGCGATTCTTGATTTAGGACCTCTATATCTTGCCATTTTATAGTAGTTTTTGCTTCAACGATTATGAATTAAGGTCTTAATTTAATCCTTCGATAACCTCAGCGATTGTTATTTAATTATACTCTTCTTCTTTTAGGAGGTCGACAACCATTGTGTGGTAATGGAGTAACATCTATTATTTCTGTTACTTCTATACCAGCGTTGTGTACGCTTCTTATTGCAGATTCTCTTCCGTTACCTGGTCCCTTTACATAAACCTTAACTTTTCTTAACCCAGCTTCGTACGCCACTTTTGCGCAATCTTCAGCAGCAACTTGCGCTGCGTAAGGTGTATTCTTTTTAGAGCCTCTAAAGCCCATTTTACCAGCAGATGACCAAGAAATTACTTGACCTGTTGCGTTGGTTAACGAAATAATAATATTATTGAAAGTAGCTTGAACATGCATTTGCCCAAGTGCTTCAACAATTACTTTTCTTTTTTTAGATGTTGACTTTGCCATGATCTATTTGTTATTTAGTAGCAATCTTTTTATTCGCAACAGTTTTTCTTCTCCCCTTTCTGGTTCTACTGTTATTCTTAGTTCTCTGTCCGTTAAGAGGAAGCCCTGATCTGTGACGAATACCTCTGTAACTACCAATATCCATTAAACGTTTGATGTTTAACTGAACTTCAGATCTTAGAGCTCCTTCAACTTTAATGCTGTCAGCTATAATAGCACGGATTTTAGTCAACTCATCATCATTCCAGTCTTCAACTTTCGTGTTGACATCAACTTTTGCTTCAGCTAAAATGTTTTTAGCGGTAGTACTTCCTATTCCGTAGATATAGGTTAACCCTATTTCTCCTCTCTTATTTTTTGGTATATCAATACCTGCAATTCTTGCCATAGTTCTTTATAATTAGCTATTAACCTTGACGTTGTTTAAATTTAGGATTCTTTTTGTTAATCACATAAAGACGTCCTTTTCGTCTTACGATCTTGCAATCAGCACTCCTCTTTTTAATTGAAGCTCTTACTTTCATCTCTTTTCTTTTTTATAATCAGGTAATCCAGATTGAACTTCCGTTCATTCCTTCAATTATTTATATCTAAATGTTATTCTTCCCTTTGTTAAATCATATGGCGACATTTCAACCTTTACTTTATCACCCGGTAAAATCTTAATATAATGCATACGCATTTTACCAGAAATATGCGCTGTAATAACATGTCCATTCTCCAATTCTGCACGAAACATTGCATTCGACAACGCTTCGATAATTGTTCCATCTTGTTCTATAGAGGCTTGTTTCGCCATACTTTTATACTAATATTCCTTTTTGTTCTAATACTTGTTCTATAGGATCAAATGATGATAAAATATCTGCTTTACCCTTTCGAACAGCAATCATGTGTTCGAAATGTGCAGATGGCTTACCGTCTTTTGTCTCAATTGTCCACCCATCTTTAGACTGTTTTACGCCTTTGGTTCCCATGTTAATCATTGGTTCAATTGCAATAACTAAACCCTCTTTTAACTTTAATCCTCTTCCGCGTCTTCCATAATTTGGCACTTCTGGTTTTTCATGTAAGTCTTTTCCGACACCATGACCAACTAAGTCTCTTACCACAGCGTAACCAAAACCTTCTGTGTAGCTTTGAACTGCGTATCCAATATCGCCAATACGTTTCCCAACAACTCCTTCATCTATTGCTAAATAGAGTGATTGTTTTGTTACTTCCAATAGCTGCTTAACATCTTCCGATACAACTCCAACACTAAAGGTATAAGCAGAGTCTCCGTAAAATCCGTTTTTTATTGTACCACAATCTAACGAAATTATATCACCATTTTGCAGCGGTTTATCATTCGGTATTCCGTGAACTACAGCTTGGTTTAACGAAGCACATAGCGTATTTGGAAATCCACCATAATCCTTAAAGCCTGGAACTGCGCCATTATCTCTGATAAACTCTTCTGCAATTTTATCTAATTGCAAAGTAGTCACACCAGGTTCGATAAGTTTCGCAACCTCAGCTAAAGTTTTTCCAACAAGTAAAGAACTCTCTCTTAATAATTCAATTTCCTCATCTGTCTTGAAATAAATCATAGACAAACTAACTTAGGCGGACATCCCTACAGATGATCTACCTTTTATTTTTCCTGTTTTCATTAATCCATCATAATGACGCATTAATAAATGACTTTCAATTTGTTGTAATGTATCCAATGTTACCCCAACCATAATCAATAGTGATGTACCACCAAAGAAATATGAAAACTGTGTATTAATATTCATAATCATCGCAAAGGCTGGTAATATAGAGACTATAGCCAAAAAAATTGATCCTGGAAGTGTAATTCTTGACATTACAGAGTCGATAAATTCAGCCGTCTTTTTTCCTGGTTTAACACCTGGAACAAAACCACCATTTCTTTTTAAGTCGTCCGCCATTTGATTTGGGTTAACCGTTATTGCCGTATAGAAATAAGTGAACAAAATAATTACAATAGCGAAAGTAACGTTATATACCCAACCAGTAGGATCAGAAAATGTAACTAACCATGATGTAGCATCCCCTTCACCGAATCCAGCCAAAGATGCTGGCAAAAACATAATCGCTTGTGCAAAAATAATTGGCATTACACCAGCAGCGTTTACCTTTAAAGGTATGTACTGCCTTGCACCACCATATTGCTTGTTACCTACAATACGCTTCGCAAACTGAACTGGTATTCTTCTTGTTCCTTGAACTAAAAGCACAGATATCACAATAACTAGTAACAAGAATATCATTTCGAGTAATAATACAACTGCTCCACCAGCACCACTAACCAATCTTGAATCTACTTCAAACAAGAATGCGGTTGGAAGTCCCGCAATAATACCAATCATAATAATCATTGAAATACCATTACCAATTCCTTTATCAGTAATTTTTTCCCCTAACCACATCACGAACATTGTTCCAGTGATAAGTATAAGAGTTGACGAAATATTAAACCAAATTCCAGGATTGGCAACTGCCTCTGCCGGCACTTGAGAGGCAATAAAAGCCGGCGCTTGTAACGCACAAATGATTATGGTAAGGATTCTTGTCCATTGTGTCATTTTTTTTCTACCACTCTCACCGTCTTTTTGCATCTTCTGAATAGCCGGTACGGCAACCCCCATCAATTGCATAACAATAGATGCTGAGATGTATGGCATAATTCCCAATGCAAAAACAGATGCCCTTGAAAAAGCCCCTCCTGCAAATTGGTTAATAATTGCAGCAATTCCTTGCGCTTCGCCAGCTGTTGCCGCTAGAATTTCTGAATTAATACCGGGAAGTACAATAAAAGAACCCATTCTGTAGATCAACAAAAAACCTAAAGTTGTTAAAATACGAGCTCTTAAATCCTCGATTTTCCAAATATTAACAAATGTATCTATAAATCGTTTCATTAAACTAATTATAATGTAGTTGCCGTTCCACCTTGAGCTTCAATCGCAGCTTTAGCTGAACCTGAAAATTGGTGAACAGTGATATCAACTTTTGCTTTTAACTCGCCTCTACCCAAAATTTTAATTTTGTCTTTTTTTGCCGCTAACCCATTTGCTAACAAAGTTTCTAAAGTGATTGTATTCACTTTTTGACTATCAACAAGTGCTTGAATAGTGTCAAGGTTAATTCCTTTGAAATCCTTTCTATTGATATTCTTGAAACCAAATTTTGGAACTCTTCTCTGAAGTGGCATTTGACCACCTTCAAAACCTAGTTTACTCGAATAACCCGATCTAGATTGAGCACCTTTATGACCTTTAGATGCTGTTCCTCCTGATCCAGAACCTTCCCCTCTACCTAAACGCTTACTCGCCTTAGTAGATCCTTTTGCTGGTTTTAAATTATGTAAATTCATAACGTAACTATTTTACTTCTTCAACTTTAACCAAGTGACTAACTGTGTTAATCATTCCCAAAATCTGCGGAGTCGCTTCCTTCTCAACAGTTTGACCCATTTTCTTTATACCCAAAGCCTCTAAGGTCAACTTTTGGTTACCCGGTCTTCGAATTTTACTCTTTACTTGTGTAATCTTAACTTTTGCCATCTTAATCTGCTTATCCGTTAAATACTTTATCTAAAGTTACTCCCCTGTGGTTAGCAACAGTTGCCGCATCTCTTAGCTGAACTAAAGCATCGATAGTAGCTTTAACAACATTAGCCGGATTTGACGAACCTTTCGATTTCGCTAATACATCTTTAACTCCAACGCTTTCCATCACTGCACGCATGGCGCCCCCAGCAATAACACCGGTACCATTAGATGCAGGCTTAATAAAAACTCTAGATCCTGAAAACTTTCCGTTTTGTTCATGAGGGAGTGTACCGTTAACAACTGGAACCTTGATTAAATTCTTTTTAGCATCGTCAATTGCCTTTGCGATAGCACCAGTAACCTCTTTAGCTTTTCCAAGACCATGACCTACAACACCATTTTCATTACCGACTACTACCACTGCAGAAAAACTAAACGTTCTACCACCTTTGGTTACCTTAGTAACTCTTCTTATATCGACAAGCTTATCTTTTAATTCAATTTCGCTTGATCTTACTTTTTTAACGTTTGCGTTCGACATAATTCTTAAAATTTTAGACCAGCCTCTCTTGCTGCTTCTGCTAATGATTTAACTCTTCCGTGATACAAGTAACCACCTCTATCAAAAACAACTTCACTTATTCCTGCACCTTGTGCTTTTTCAGCTATCTGTTTTCCTATCAAGGCCGCAACCTCAATTTTAGTGCCTTTAGACTTGTCTTTTAATGAAGTAGAAAACGCCATTGTTTTTCCTGCAACATCATCAACTAATTGAGCATAAATTTCTTTATTACTTCTGAAAACTGATAATCTTGGTCTACTAGCTGTTCCTGAAACAACTTTTCGAACTCTTCTTCTAATTCGCAGTCTTCTACCTGCTTTTGTTAACTGTGCCATTTTCTAATCTTATTTAGCAGCTGATTTACCAGCTTTTCTTCTAATATGTTCTCCGGCAAAACGAATCCCTTTTCCTTTGTAAGGCTCAGGTTTTCTAAGTGACCTCAATTTTGCTGCGAATTGTCCAACCAATTGCTTGTCATGTGATTCTGTTGTTACAATTGGCGGCTTACCTCTTTCCGTAACAGCAGTTACAGTTAAATCCGAAGGGAAACCAATTACAACATTATGAGAATATCCAAGGGCTAACTCTAATTTCTGTCCTTTTACTTCTGCTCTATACCCAACACCAATTAATTCCTGAACTGTTTTAAAACCTTCAGAAACACCAATAATCATATTATGGATTAAAGATCTGTATAAACCGTGCTTAGCTCTATGGTCTTTCTCATCAGTGCTTCTTGCTAATATAACCTTACCGTCTTCGATTTTTACAGTAATAGCAGAATCAATCTCCTGAGTCGACTCACCTTTTTTACCTTTTACAGTTACAAAGTGACCTGTACCAACAGACACTTCAACACCTTCTGGTATGCTTATGGGTAAATTTCCTATTCTTGACATGACTTACTTTTTGTCTTAATTCTATTAATAAACGTGGCAAAGAACTTCTCCACCCACATTTTCACTTTTTGCTTCCTTATCTGTCATTACCCCCTTAGAGGTAGACACTATCGCAACACCTAAACCATTTAGTACCCTTGGCATAGTTCTTACACTTGTATAGTTACGAAGACCTGATCTACTAATTCTTTTTAAGCCTCTAATGGCAGACACTTTAGTAGTTGGATGATATTTCAATGCAATTTTTATATTGCCTTGATATCCTTCCTCCTCAAATTTAAAGTTCATTATATACCCTTTATCGAAAAGAATTTTTGTTAATTCTCTTTTAATATTAGAACCTGGTATATCAACAATCTTATGCTTCGCCTTGATTGCATTTCTTAGTCTTGTCAGATAATCTGCTATTGGATCGTTCATCTTATTCTCTTTTGTATTGTTACTACCAACTGGCTTTAATTACCCCTGGTATCAACCCTTGATTAGCCATTTCTCTAAAAGTTACCCTTGAAATTCCAAATTGACGAATATATCCTTTTGGTCTTCCTGTAATTTCACATCTGTTGTGCAATCTAACCTTTGAAGAGTTTTTTGGAAGCTTTTGTAGGGCATCCCAATCGCCTGCAGCTTTTAAAGCAGCTCTTTTATCAGCATACTTCGCCACCATCGCTTGACGTTTTCTCTCTCTGGCTTTCATTGATTCTTTTGCCATAACTTACTTTTTAAATGGTAATCCAAATTCTTTTAATAATTCAAATGCTTCGTCATCAGATTTTGCAGTCGTTACAAACGTGATGTCCATACCACTAATTTGTGGAATTTTATCGATATCGATTTCTGGGAAAACGATTTGTTCTGTAATACCGAGCGTATAGTTTCCACGGCCATCGAATCCTTTCCTTCCAATTCCTTGAAAATCTCTAGTTCTAGGAAGTGCTACAGCACCAAGTCTGTCTAAAAACTCATACATTTTATCTCCTCTAAGTGTAACTCTGCAACCAATTGGCATGCCTTTCCTTAACTTAAAGTTAGAGATATCTTTCTTTGACATTGTCTTTTGGGCTTTTTGCCCAGCAATATTTGACATCTCTTCTACAGCAGCTTCTATAAGCTTTTTATCTGCAACTGCTCTGCCCAACCCTTGGTTAAGGCAAATCTTTTCAAGCTTTGGCACTTGCATAGGACTAGAGTAGCTGAATTTGCTTTGTAAAGCACCAACTATTCTGTCTTTGTACTCGCTTTTTAATCTTGGTCTATAATCACTCATTTTTATTAATTTTCAATTACGATTTCTGTCCGTAATCTAATAGTTTAGCTAATAGTTTCTCCTGACTTTTTTGCGTATCGTTCAAGCTTACCGTCTTTATTCAATCTACGACCTACTTTAGTTGGTTCCCCTGTTTTAGGGTCAATTAACATTAAATTAGACACATGAATTGAAGCTTCTTTTTTAATGATGCCCCCTTCAGGATATTGCGCGTTTGGCTTGGTATGTTTAGACACCATATTGATACCTTCTACAATAGCTCTACCTTTTTCTCTATCTACAGAAAGTACTTTTCCTTGGTTGGTATCAGATCCTGATGCCGCACCAGTAATAACTTTTACCAAGTCGCCTTTCTTTATGTTTAGTTTCTTTTGCATCGTTCTAATAATTAAAGCACTTCCGGTGCTAATGAAACAATTTTCATAAACTTTTTATCTCTAAGCTCTCTACCAACTGGTCCGAAAATACGAGTTCCGCTCATTTCCCCTCCCTCGTTTAAAAGAACAGCAGCGTTATCATCAAACCTGATGTAAGAACCATCTTTTCTTCTAATCTCTTTCTTCGTTCGAACAACTACAGCAGTAACTACAGATCCTTTTTTTACATTTCCGTTTGGAACCGCATCTTTAACTGTAACTACAATCTTATCTCCAATTGAAGCATATCTTCTTTTTGACCCACCTAATACTTTGATGACCAAAACTTCTTTTGCTCCGCTATTGTCGGCAATTTTTAACCTTGATTCTGTTTGTAACATCTCTTAATAGCTTTAACGCTTATTTAGCTTTTTCTAAAATCTCGACCAATCTCCAACACTTATTCTTGCTGATTGGCTTAGTTTCCATAATTTTAACAGTGTCACCAATTCCACACTCATTCTTTTCATCATGAGCAGTAAATTTGTTAGAAGTCTTCATAAACTTCCCGTACATAGCGTGTTTAACTTTACGTTCAACAGTAACGGTTATAGATTTCTCCATTTTATCGCTAACTACAACACCAATTCTCTCTTTTCTTAAATTTCTTTGAATCATGACTTTCTAATTATTTCGATTCTAGCTCTCTTTTATTTAGCTCAGTTTTCAACCTTGCTACATCTTGTCTTCTGTCTTTCAATTGCATTGGATTTTCCAATGGAGAAACTGCATGACTTAATTTTAACTTCGACACCATTTCAACTTCTTCAGACAATTTGTCTTTGATTTCATCTGTTGTCATTTCTGTTATTACACTTGCTTTCATCTCGAAAATATATTAAGCTTCTACATAATCTTTTCTTACTACATATTTTGTAGTAACAGGTAGCTTTTGAGCTGCCAATCTTAGTGCTTCTTTTGCTGTTTCCTCATCAACACCATCAATTTCAAAAATTAAATTTCCTGGTTTGATTCTAGCTACCCAATGATCTAAGGCTCCCTTACCTTTTCCCATTCTTACCTCAGCTGGTTTTGAAGTCATTGGCTTGTCTGGAAAAACTCTAATCCATACTTGACCTTGTCTCTTCATATGTCTAGTAACAGCAATCCTTGCGGCTTCAATTTGTCTACCATTCATAAATCCTTGTTGTAAGGATTTAATTCCGAAAGAACCAAATGCTAATTCGTGTCCTCTCCCAGCATTACCTTTAATCCTGCCTTTTTGCTGCTTTCTGTGCTTTGTCTTCTTTGGTTGTAACATCTTATCTAACTATTATCCGCTAAATTATTTTCTTCTTGCTGGCTTACCTTTACCTTTTGAAGCATTAGTCATACCTACTGTAGGCGACAAATCTCTTTTTCCGTAAATTTCACCTCTACATATCCAAACTTTTACCCCTATTAGTCCATAAGTAGTTTGAGCTTCTGATAAAGCATAATCAATATCAGCTCTCAGAGTATGAAGTGGTGTTCTACCCTCTTTGTACATTTCTGTACGAGCCATTTCAGCACCATTTAATCTGCCAGAGATTTGTATTTTAATTCCTTCTGCTCCCATTCTCATAGTTGAAGCAATTGCCATTTTTGTAGCCCGTCTGAAAGAAATTCTTCCTTCAATTTGTCTTGCAACACTATCACCAACTAATTTCGCATCAAGTTCTGGTCTTTTAATTTCGTAGATATTGATTTGAACTTCTTTCTTAGTAAGCTTCTTCATCTCCTCTTTCAACTTATCTACTTCAGATCCGCCTTTTCCTATGATAATACCAGGTCTTGAAGTTTTGATAGTTACAGTAACCAATTTAAGTGTTCTTTCAATAATAATTTTAGATACACTAGCTTTAGCCAAACGAGCATTAAGATATCTTCTTATTTGATAATCTTCAACTAACTTTTCTGTATAGTTTTTACCTCCGTACCAGTTAGAGTCCCATCCTTTGATGAAGCCTAATCTATTACCTATTGGATTTGTTTTTTGTCCCATTAATCAATTATTTAGCTGATCCTAATACTAGGGTTACGTGATTTGATCTCTTTCTAATTCTGTGTGCTCTACCTTGAGGCGCTGGCTGAAGTCTTTTTAACATTCTACCACTGTCTACTTTTATCTCTTTTATAAAAAGATTAGCATTTTCCCATTTCTCCCCGGATTTTTGCTCAAAGTTGTTCATTGCAGAATGCAATAATTTTTCCACTCTACGAGCAGCTTCTTTACTTGTAAACTGCAGCGTATTTGTAGCTGAAACTACATCCATTCCTCTTACTAAATCCGCAACTAATCTCATCTTGCGAGGAGATGTAGGACAATTGTTAAGCTTAGCAATGTAAAGCTCTTTATTTGCCTCTTTTCTAGCGTCTGCACTTTTTTCTTTTCTTGAACCCATGACCAGTTATTTTTCTAATCTATTTCTTCTTATTACCACCATGACCTCTAAAACTTCTAGTTGGAGAGAATTCACCCAATTTATGTCCAACCATATTTTCTGTTACATATACAGGAACAAATGTTTTACCGTTATGAACAGCAATTGTCATACCCACAAAATCAGGAGTAATCATTGAAGCTCTTGACCAAGTTTTAATTACAGATTTCTTCCCAGAAGATTGTGATTCAACAACTCTTTGTTGAAGCTTGTAATGAACAAATGGTGGTTTTTTTAGCGATCTAGCCATCTTCTACTTATTTTTTCTTTCTATCAATAATGTGCTTATTCGAAGCTTTCTTCTTAGCTCTAGTTTTGAAGCCTTTAGCCGGAATTCCGTTTCTACTTCTTGGGTGCCCTCCAGACTGACGTCCTTCACCTCCACCCATAGGGTGATCTACTGGATTCATAACTACACCACGAACACGTGGCCTTCTACCCAACCATCTACTACGTCCTGCTTTTCCAGAAACCTCTAACTGATGATCTGAATTAGATACAGTTCCAATTGTAGCAAGGCAAGTAATTAAAATCATTCTCGTCTCACCAGAAGGCATCTTAACAATAGCGTATTTACCATCTCTTGCTGCCAATTGAGCGTAAGATCCTGCACTTCTCGCAATTTTCGCGCCTTGACCTGGTCTCATTTCAATATTATGAATAACTGTTCCTAAAGGAATATCACTTAAAAATAATGCATTGCCAACTTCCGGTGTGACACCTTTTCCAGAATTAATTTCCTGTCCAACTTCAATACCTGCAGGAGCAACTATATAACGTTTTTCACCGTCTTTGTAATATACCAGTGCGATACGAGCACTTCTGAAAGGATCGTACTCAACAGTCTTGACAACTCCAGGCACACCAAATTTCTCTCTTTTGAAGTCAATTTCTCTGTACTTTCTTTTGTGACCACCACCAACATTTGTGATAGTCATTTTACCAGTGTGGTTTCTACCACCTTTTCTATTGTGCCCTTTAACCAGCGATTTTTCAGGAGCACCCGCAGTAACTTCTTCGAATGTAGAAGCTACCTTGTGTCTCTGACCTGGGGTAGTTGGGTTAAACTTTCTAACTGCCATTTTCTTCTATCTTAAATGTTACTGAAAAAATCAATTGTATCTCCTTTTGCAAGAGTTATAACTGCTTTTTTAAATGAGTTTGTTTTACCGGAAATAACACCTGCTTTAGTGTTGCGTGTTTTTCTTTTACCACCGTAGTTCATCGTGTTAACAGCTTCAACAGCAACACCATACATGCCTTCAACAGCATCCTTAATTTGAAGTTTATTAGCTCGTTTGTCAACTACAAATCCAAAACGATTCAACTTTTCGCTCTGCGCTGACATCTTTTCGGTAATAATCGGTTTTAATAAAATTTTCATCTTTTCTTAACTTAAAATGTCTTCGATTTGCTTAACTGAACTAGATGAAAGCACTAGGTTATTCGTCTCAATAATATTGTAAGTACTCAATTCAGAGACCGTTACCACATTTAATCCCTTTAAATTACGGGCCGACAAATATACGTTATCATCTTTTTCATTTAAGACTATCATAGTCTTATTTCCTTCTAAAGCCATATTGCCTAACAAGTCAACAAACTGCTTTGTTTGCGGTGCCTTAAAAGAAAAATCTTCAATTACACTAATAGCGCTTTCTTTTGCCTTATGAGTAAGAGCAGACTTTCTCGCTATTTGTTTCACTTTTT
>JABHTA010000117.1 GCA_018669945.1 Flavobacteriales bacterium | reverse complement strand
AGTAAATTTCGTTGGTTAATTTGAATTTTCGATTTCCCCATGCTTCAAATTGATAATCACTACCTAGCACGTAGTGAACCGATTGCTGTGCTTTTATTTCTGGATTAATGTGTCCATCTAATGCTCTCATTTCCCTATATAGTGCTGGTTGATGGTAAAAGCCCCAGGCAGCTTTGAAAACGAAATCTTTGTATTTAGTAGTGTCTTTTTTTTGTTTCCAGTTTGGTTTCCATGACAAAGTTATTCTTGGGCTTACCGTGGTTTGGTTGTTGAAGGTCCAGTAGTTGAATCGTGCTCCAGAAGTTAGGTAAGCAGTAGAATTATCTTTTAAACCCCATTCATTATTTGCTTGTACGTATCCCATTATTCGCTCAGAAATAATAGAAGTATCAGCTCTGTAAACCTCACTAAGTTGAATTTCATCTCGAGGTGTTTGTGGAATAGAATAACCAGCAGAGTCAATCATGGTCCATTCGTTTAACTGGTCTTCAACATGTTCTTGCTGAAATTTTAGACCCCAAAGCAGTGTGTAATTATCTTTATAATATTTTCCTTTATGCTCAATATTATATATGAGTGCATTCAGTTCATTCCGCCCGTGGTCTAGAAAGGAGCCAACACCTCGATTAAATGCCACATCACCAAAATCTTCACTTGCTAGATCTCGCTCTAGTTCATCTAACCAATATTGACCAAGAATATCGAATGTTTCTTCCTCTTGAGACCTGAAAACAGAAGAATTTAATTTTAATGATAGGCTAGGGCGGGGACGGTAATGTAAGGACAGGGCGCCCAAATATGTTGTAAAAGCATCAACTTCTTGGCCATCGAAGAAAACAGTAAGCCTTAAACCTCCATTGATTGTCCCAAAATCTGTTTGTCTAGTTTCAGGAGTGAAAGTGTATTTGTTTTGAGCAATATTTCCTAAAAAAGATATTTCTAAATCTGTCGTAATATCATACGTAAAATAGGTTTGATAGTCGATAAATGATGGATTATAATCGCCTCCCACATCTAAGCTGTTTAACACGTATTTGTTCGTTTTGTATCTAATTCCATGTATTTGCGTGAACCGATGGTTATCGCTGCCGTCTTCGAGGTGAATTGACCCACCTAGCAAGCTGGCGCTAATTGACCCAGCAAATTCTTTGGGTTTTTTATAGGTGATGTCTAGAACCGAAGACATTTTGTCTCCGAACCTAGCTTCAAACCCTCCTGCAGAGAATTCAACAGATTCAACTAAATCTGAATTAATAAAACTTAGCCCTTCTTGTTGCCCACTCCTAATAAGGAAGGGTCGAAATATTTGAATATCATTTACGTAGATTAGGTTTTCGTCAAAACTTCCTCCCCGCACAGAATATTGAGAACTAAGCTCATTATTGGAAGAAACGCTCGCTTCGGCAAAAAGAATGCTTTCAAAATTCCCAGAAGCAGTTGGAAGTGCGTCAATGTATTTTACATCAATGCGGTTCATTGGTGTTGTTCTTCTGATTTCTCCAACGATTTCGAAATCAGGATCCAGTTCTATCGAGATAGCTCGAAGTATCGCGCTGATTTCTTTACGCTGATTTTTTTTAAGAAAAACGGACTTCTTGATTGTTTTCATCCCAAGAAGCGAGATTGCCACCTGTAAACTATCGTTAGCCGGAACTTTTAAAGTGTATGACCCATCCTTTTTTGATACTGCACCAGTATTTGTTCCTACGATAACGATATTTACTTTGTCAAGACTGCTTCCGTCTTCGTTCGATATAGTCCCGTATATTACTGCATTTTGAGAATAAGCATAATTGCCAGAAAAAATACTGAATAGTATTAAGATATTTCTCAAAAAGCACATGCGTTCAAAAGTAAGATTATTTGATGTAGAAGGTTAAACCTAAAAAGAGGTTAATTATTGCTTTTACTTTTCAATTTTAAGTTCTCCTTTTCGCCATGAATCAATGAATTTAGCCCAAGCGACTGGGTTTAGTAGGTTGGTTGTAGGGTATAATTGCCCAGAGTTATATAACATCGTTTGCTGCTGTTGAATGGCGTAAACTTGATTCATATTGGCGCCCATTGGGCTTCCCTTTCTTCTATCCCTCATTTCAGCTAACGCAAGGTTTTGCATAGCCCGGTAATAGTCATCATCTGGTACGTCTAGGTTTATAAAAGCTTCCTTAAATTGCTCCTTACTCGGCCATGGATAAATTTCTATCTCTTGCAAGCGAAAGGTGTCTTTGTTCATCATTTGAATAATTGAGTAGCGGGGGTTGCTTAATGTGTCAGGAATTACAAAGGAAATTGGTTTATAACCAATGTAAGAAAATACGATTGTATCATTTTCCCGAGCAACGAATGAAAAATATCCAGAATAATCACTAATAGTTCCTCGGGTTGTATTTGCCACCATAATGCTTGTGAATGGCACTTGAAGCAAGTCTTCACTGTCTACAACAACTCCTGAGAATTGAATGAGTTTACGCTGGACTGCTGTGTCTGTGGAGGAAATACTATCGTTTAACGTTTTTGATTGACAGACAAGAATGGTTAAACTTATATAAAATAGAAGAACTAGTTGTTTCATGCCTATTTGCAGTTTCTGTAATGTTACGCATAACCAAAAAAACATTGATTTATTGTGGCAGAATGTAAGTTGAAGAAATGAGAATTTCATTATAATGATTTATGCAAAGAAAAGGATATTCTATTGGTTTTGTATTTATATAAAAAAAGTCTTGGTAAAATTCGAATTTTTCGACCTACACATCTTCTTTGCTTAATAGTTTTTAAGCATTACGACCTTTTTATTAATGTGGTATAGTTGAACATAACCTTTTTTAATCGTGTTATCTTATTGTAATTTATTTTTACTGGGGGGTATGATATTTAGTTCTTCGACAAACTTAGCGTAAATAGTACAATAAGGTAGATAATTTTATATATATTTACCAAATATTAAACTTTTCGTTATGAAAATTATCCTTTTAACTATTTCTTATTTATTTATTTCTGTTTTGTGCTTCGGTCAAAATATTCCAATTGATTTTGAACCAGGAGGCTTTGGTGATAATTGGACTTGGACCGTTTTTGAAAACAATTCTAATCCAGCATTAGAAATTGTTCCTAATCCATCCCCATCGAGCATAAACAATTCTTCAACTGTAGCCAAATTTAGGGCTTTGATGGCAGGAATGCCCTTTGCAGGATGCGAAACAATGCATGGATCAGACATTGGAACCTTCAACATTACTTCAGCTAATGCTATTATAACTATTATGGTTTATAAAACTAAAATAAGTGATGTAGGTATCAAATTGGTAACAAACAGCAATGCCTCTTTGGGAGAAATCAAAGTTCCTAATACTTTAATTAATCAATGGGAACAATTAACCTTTGATTTTTCAGCACATGTTGGAGGAATGACATATGATCAAATAGTTATTTTTCCAGACTTTATTTCCCGCGCTGCAGATGATATTATATATTTTGACAATATTTGGGCGCACGATAGTACATGCTCAGAAACTAGTTCTAGTATTAATGTAGCTAATTGTGTTTCCTATACTGCGCCTAGTGGCGATATTTTAGTAACTTCAGGTATTTACCAAGATACGATTTTGAATTCGGCTGGTTGCGATTCAATTATTAGTATTAATCTTACAATAGATACAGTTGATAATTCAACGAATCAAGATGGTAATATTCTTTCTTCAAATGCTTTATTATCTGCATATAAATGGTTAGATTGTGATAAAAACTATGCTGAAATTCTTGGAGAAGTAAATCAATTTTATACACCACTTGTATTAGGAAACTTTGCCGTGGAAGTTACCACTAATGGCTGTGTCGACACTTCTGATTGTATAAATGTAGTTAGTTTAAGTGTTATTGATTTCAACAGAGATATACGTGGACAAGTATACCCAAACCCCAATAATGGCATTTTTACTGTTGATTCTGATTTAACGTTGGAAAATATTAAAGTTTACGACTTATTTGGCCAACTAGTTTTTTCAAAAAAAACAAATAACAAAGTTACATTAGTGGATTTAACAAATTTAGCAAATGGTGTTTATTTTTTGAAGGCAGACAACTATGTAGCAAACTTATCTGTGAAAATTATTAAACAATAGAAATCCGTTGTCCTTGAAGTAATTACAGTGAATATAAGGTTGCCTATCTATTTTAATTCGATTCAGTAATTTCATCATAAATTTTCTCTAAAAATTCTGTATTATAAGTAATAGATTTTTCAAGTTTTTCGTAGGATTTCAATCCTTTATTTATCACGGAATCAGAATTATTTAAGATACTGCATAATAGCACTTCGAGTTCATTTATTAAATTATTAGAAAATATCTTGATATCCTTTTCTGTATTGAGGATTGCATTTCCCATATCATCTTTTTTTACATTAATAACCCATCCTAAATCTGAGTTGTTAATTTCAGGTAATGCACGGATATTAGTAGTAATTACAGGGCACCCGTACGATTGGGCTTCTAATACAGAGTAGCCATAAGTATCGGCATACGTTGGTAGTAAACCTATATGAGTATTTTTAAACAAATTTAACACTTCTTTATTTGGAAGAAATTTCTTGTAAGTAATATTGTTGGGATACTTATCTATTATTTGTCGTGCGATTTCTAAATCTTTAGTTGTAGATCTAGATGCGTAATCTCCAAATTCCATTTTGGAAACTATATTTAAATTCCAATCTTCATTTCCTTTTTCATACAACCTATCAAAAGCAATTAGTATTTCCTTTCCTCCTTTTCTAAAAAAATCACCTCCAACAATTGTAAAATTCAGCTTATCTGAAATTGTTTTTTCTATATCTTTTATAGGAGGGCAAACCTGGGCTGGGTGAAGGGTTATCAATTTTTCTTCAATAACATCCAAGTAATGGGGGAAACTTTCAGCGACTAGCATTCTTTGAACATTAGATGCGCAGTTTGATAAGGCAATTATCTTTTTACACGCTTTACTTGCTATCAGTTCTAGTCCTTTTTCAATGTTTTTATCGCCCCAACGAGGAATTGATGTTTCAAATGTAGTTATCCAGGGCTTATTACCATAACTTAATGCATTGAAGAAATGAAATAGCTCAACCTTATTTAGGTCAAAGTCTCTGTATGAATTCCAATAATATTGATGAGTTTTATTTGTTAACTTATTATATAAAAATGCTGGAATTTTATGGAGATTTTGCTTTTTTTCGAATCTATATTTATCATATGGTAAAGCAGCAAAATTCCGATTTTGATTATAACCTATTGTGTTGGTTCCAAGTATTTTTTTCATGTAAATTATTGCACGTAATATTTTGATTCAATTATATTCGGAGTATTACTCATTTCAAAAATTATCGTTCCACCATTTATGATATCATTGTGGCTTAATATTGCTCCTTTTAATACTTTTCCATTTATTAAAACGCTCTTAACATAGACGTTTTCTTTACTTTGGTTATTTACTACAATTATCAATGTTTTACCAGTATTCAAATATACGGTTGCTTCTTTCACTAAAGGACTTCCTAATGCATAATTTTTGGAGCCCGGGGTTACAGGATAAAAGCCTAAAGCACTAAATACATACCAAGCGCTCATCTGTCCAGCATCATCATTTCCACATAAACCGTCAACTGTCGGCGCGTACATTGTATTCATAATCATACGCACACGCTCTTGGGTTTTTTCGGGATGACCGGTCCAATTATATAAATAAGGAATATGATGACCTGGTTCATTACCATGGACATAATTTCCTACGATTCCATCACGCGTAATGTCTTCATGATTTGCAATATATTTTTCATCTATTGTCATTGTAAACAATGAATCTAAATGCTTGGTAAAACGTTCTTTGCCTCCCATCATATTCACCATTTCATTAATATTTTGCGGAATGTACAATCCATAATTCCAGGCATTTCCTTCAATAAATCCTTGTCCATGCGTGTCCATAGGGTCAAAGTTTCTACGAAAAGTTCCGTTCGATAATTTTGGTCTCATGTAACCACTTTTAGTATCGTAAACATTATTATAGTATTCTGAGCGTTTCATAAACTCTTTCTCAATTTTGGCATTATCAACTTGATTTGCGATTTGCGCAATACACCAATCGTTGTAAGCATATTCCAAGGTTTTAGAAACAGAAGAATGACTTTTATCATCTGGCACATATTTGTAATCCATATAATCTCCCAAACCGTCAAAATATCTCACATTTGCTGTGTTTACCGAAGCAGTTAAAGCTCGTTTGTAATCAAAATTACCAACATTTTTAGCCACAGCATCGGCAATTACAGATGTTGCGTGATAACCAATCATACACCAGTTTTCATTTGCGTAATGAGACCAAATTGGAAGCATGTTGTGTACACTTTCGTCATGATGTGCCAACATTGACTTTATCATGTCATTGTTGCGTTCGGGTTGTGTGATATTAAATAAAGGATGTAAAGCTCTGTAAGTATCCCAGAGTGAGAAAATAGTGTAGTTGGTAAAGTCGTCTGAATTATGGATATTTTGATCTAATCCTCTGTATTGGCCATCTACATCTTCATATAAAATAGGAGACAAGTTTGTATGATAAAGTGCTGTATAGAAGTTTATCTTGTCGCTATCGTTTAAAGAGGTTACTTCTATTTTCGAGAGTTCTTTGTTCCACTTTGCTTTGGTTTCCTCTTTTGTTTTGTTGAAATTCCAATGAGGAATTTCAGCTTTTAAATTTTTTAATGCACCATTAGTACTTACTGAAGACAATGCAAATTTGACATTGATTTTTTCGTTTTCTTTAGTGTCAAAATTAAAATAGGCACGAATCTCTTTTCCAGCCATTTCTGGGAAGTTTTTATCTTGATTAAAGCGTCTGTAAAATCCATCGTATTTTACATCGTCATATTTTTTATGACCATAGCTTTTGAAAGGTTTTGAAAATTGCATAACAAAAAACACTTTCTTATCTCTTGCCCAACCCTTTGTTTGTCTGTACCCCGTAACTAATGAATCATTTTCTATTCGAATAAAGGTCCACACATTTTTATTGTTGTGGTGATAAACATTGTAGACCATATCTAATATAATATGCGCATCTTCTGATTCCGGAAAAGTGTATTGATGAAACCCGACACGCTCACTAGCTGTATGTTCAGCCGTGACATTATAGCTTTCTAAATCGACTTTGTAATAACCCGGAGAAGCTTCTTCTTTATCGTGTGAAAAAGTGGAATAAAACCCCTTCTTTCCTTCTTTAGTTTTCAGTGGTTCAAGCACCAAACTTCCAACGGTTGGCATCACTAATAAATCACCTAAATCTGAATGTCCTGTTCCGCTAAAGTTTGTATGCGAAAAACCTATAATTGTTGAATCTTTATGTTGGTAACCTGCACAATATTCATAAGTTTCAGAATTATATTTTCCGTCTTCATTAAACATAACCTCAAAATTGGTTTGCGGACTTAATTGCACCATGCCAAACGGAGCAGTTGCTCCAGGAAAGACATGCCCCATCTTACTTGTTCCGATAAACGGGTTGACGTATTGTGTGTAAGATGTTTTTATAGATCCGTTAGGAATAGAATCTTTTTTATTATAAGAGGTTAGAATAATTACCCCTAACATTATTACTATATTTTTCATAATTTTTTGCAATTAAACACAACGACCTCGTTATGGCAAAGTAAGGAGGGTAAGAGGGGCGGAGCTCCTCGTAAGCTCCCGAGCACAGCCTACGTTTTCGTTTTAATTTTTCAAGAACTAAACTACAAATTTTAGGCAAGTTGGTAGCAATAAGGCGAGACAGGGTACTGTCCTTTAGATGTACCGAGTCAAATAATTACAAAAATGTGTTATTGATATTGGAAGTTTCTTCCAGTAAACTCATTCACCGGGTTTTTGCAGTTGTAAAAAGAGGGACGCCCTGCGTAATTATGGCGAAACATGCAGCTTGAAATGTT